>JAKBQO010000028.1 GCA_021835185.1 Thermoplasmata archaeon | reverse complement strand
TATAGTTAAATGATATTAATTTTATACTATTTATTAATTTTTCCATTATATTGCCGTATGTACCCTTATTATCCAGTGTAAATTCATTTCCCAATAATATTTTAGATGAATTTATAGGAACTATATTGGCATAGACATATGATATATTCCCATTGCCATTTCTGTATATTATATCCCCTATCTCCACCTTATAATGCTTGAATGTATCTGTATATGCAATTGTATACTTTACATTAGAATTATTATAATATTGCAATAAGTAATGTGTACTGTTTGTTGCTATGTAATCGTACTTATAGGAAGTTGTATTATTATCATTATTTTTAACATCCCTATTTTCATAACTGTATACCCTGTTTATTGATGTCTTGTTTATATTGCTGGTTGATATGTAATTACTGGATATGTTATAATTGTGCATGAATGTAATATTCCCAATTTTTACATTATTGCTGCTATCAGCACTATTTTGCATATTATTATTTTTATCACTATAAACAGAATCTGAAAATGCCATCATTATAAACAAAGCTACTATGGCTACAGATATCAACATTATATATCTCTGTTTCATAATATATATATTAATTTTATTTAAATATTTCCATTCGGTTAAATATACTATTTCACTATGTAGAAATTATCTTACAATTCTTGTATAATATAATATACTCACATGATAAATCTTTTTACCTTATATCCACAGTAGGATACCTGAGCACATAAATCTCAATTATGCAGCAAGGGGAAAGAGTGTAACATCTAAAATAGAATGTAAATCAGAGATCTCTGACCTCATAGGTAAAACAATGGATATGGAAAGTATGATTAAAGATTAGTGTACCCACACCATAGTATTTGGAAAACATTGAAAAATGGTACTCCTAGGACAATGAAAATAAAATAGGTGTAAAGTCACGGAACCATAAGTAACGGAATTCTAAAACGGGAAAATTTATTACTTTAATGAAATTGCATATGCAATGATAGTTGTAAATCCTGCCCCTCTTGACACTTCCTATGTACCTGAGAAATTATTTTTCAGGGATGATAAAATAGCTACTATCCAGTCCACTGTTATTGACCCATCAGCAAGTGGAATAACAAACAATATCATAATTCATGGAGATTCCGGCACTGGCAAAACCTCTACTGTGAAATTTCTCATGCGGGACAACAAATCCATTATTTACGAAAATGCACTGTCATTCAGAAATGTAAAAAATTTGCTGGAACATGTTATTTCAAGATTGGGGAGGCCGGTGTCATATCGCGGGCTTTCATACTCAGATATTTTTTCCACCCTTAATTCCCTAATATCTTTCCGTGGAAATATAATTCTTGTAATAGATGAAGCCACTGGGATGCTAAAAGGTGATTCCACAGGATTGTACAACCTGTTTAGGGCATCCGAAATCTACGGGACTGAATTAAGCACTATCCTGATATCCATGGAGAGCCCATTTATGTATATGGAAAGGAAATACGGAACAATAGTGGAGCTCAAATTCAATAAATACAGCAGCGATGAAATAAACCGCATTATAACTGACCGGGCATCTATGGCTCTTGATCCTGGCACATGCCCAGATTCCATACTCCAGTATATATCTGAAATATCCGGTCAGTTTGGTAGTGCCAGATTCGCCATAGAACTCCTGCAAAAAGCGGCATACATGGCAGAATACCGGCTTTCAAAAACAATAGAAAATGATGATGTGCGATCTGCTGTATCACTTATAAATCCATATATAACAGAAAGCAAACTCTCACTTCTGGATAAGAGTGAGCTTGTTGTACTCCTTGCAATATGTTCCCTCCTTTCGGATTCTCTTTCAGTTGATGTGCACTCAATAGAAAAAGAGGTTGAGCTTGAAGGAGAAGAATATGGTGTTGAACTCAAACGAACAGAAATATACAAAATAATCCGCAAGCTTGAAGGCATGGATATTATATCATCATCCCTAAGGAGTAGCGGAAACAGGTCCAGCGTATCAAAACTCATATCCATAAATGATGTGCCTGTTTCCATACTTTCAATAAAGATACGGGATCTTATTCCCAGACTCTGAAATAATAAAATCAAAGGGTTTAAACGACCTTTTCAAAAGCTTTGTATAATATTCTCTGTCAAAAAATTCTGAACCATTTTTTACAATGTTGTGTGCTTTATCCATTACAATTCCTGAAATAACCATTCCCGGATATATTTTATTTTTCCTGTCAATGTTTTTCAGTAGATAATATGTAATATTTTTGGATTTATATTCGTCAATATGCCTGTTGATGCCCAATTCTATCCTAAAATCTTCAATATCAAAATTTTCAAGTTTCATATAATGCTTTTTCAGGTTCTCCAGATTTTCTTTTCTTGATGGCAATTCATCAAAATTACAATTAAGGATGTCAAGAGCTTCCTGCTGAAATTTCTTTATTATTGGTGGAGCATCCCTTCTTCTGAGTTCTATACCCCTTACCTTAAAACTTCCATCTTTTTTCAATCCTATATATCTGTTTGCAGACCCAATGCCATTGTTCTGGGGCAGAAAAGCAATCCATATGTAGCTGGAATCCAGGACTATATGTATTCCTGTTTTTTCATATATCTCCTTCAATGTTTTCACTATATTGCCGTTTCCCGAAAGCCAGAGGGAGTCCACAACTCCATGCATAACTGTAAATCCATTGTTTTCTGATATTCTCATAGCCTCTCTTATTATTTCCCTTCCTATACCTGTTATTTTTTCATGTGCATCTATCCTTCCAAATTTAGCATTTTTATACCCTGTATATCCGAACGAGTTAAGAAGAAGCGTTTTTAATGTCTTATTTCTATTTTCGTAAATCTCTAATCTGTTAGCCATCGCTTTGTACAAAAGCCTTCTGTCCAGTAATTCTCTAAGAAACATAGATAGAAATGCTGTATTTCCTCCTGAAATATTCTCTGGAGATATTCCATACTCCACAATTATTCCCGGATACATTGATGAGAAATCAATTTCGTATACATTGGTATAAACTCCTGG
The DNA here is from genome assembly GCA_021835185.1 of Thermoplasmata archaeon. The sequence continues at coordinate 10,051 of JAKBQO010000028.1, read as the reverse complement.
ATCTGGATTAAAAACTACGCCACCTCTATCAGCACTGAAAAACTTCAGGGGGTTTTTAGGAATTTCATAATCATCCTTTCTGAGAGGCACAAGTATTTTTCTTTTCAATGCTTCTTTTTCCTCAACAGCAGATACAACTGTTCCAGGTGTTATATAAGAAACCGTTTCAATCGGGAGTGAGGAAACTCTGGATAGTTCAATTAAACCTGTAAGGCCTGCATCATTATACACAAATGAATTTGAATTTATACATATTTTATTTTTTATTTTAACGTTCATTGGCATGTATGAATGCCTTCCATAGGATTCAAAAGTCTTTTCTCTATAAAATTTACTGCTAATATAATAACCATGTTTTTCCATTTCCTCAATCAATATATTGAATTCATTGCTATAATTCCGGTATACTATAATGGTATTCTCTTCTATTGCCCTGTAAACTTCCTCATATATATTGCTGGAATATTTGTGGCCATTTATAACAGCATATTTTATTCTTCCACCAGCAGAAAATGGCTCTATTTTTGCAGTGGGCAAATTTATATCCCCTTCATATGGATTATTGATGTTGTAGAATTCAAGCCTCCTGCTTACCATGAACCTTAAAATGCTGTTTATATCAGCATTATAAATTTTCAGTCTGTAACCAAAGGATCTTTCGATTCTAGATGCAATATCCATGGACTTCGATGGCCTGAGATATATCTGAATGCCCCTATGAAATCCGTAAATATCGGTCATTGAAGTATAGCGATAAATGTAATTAGTAGCGTCCAGGCTCCTCTCAAGCATGGATAAATTATATGCATCACCTGCAACAAATATCCATGTCCTGTTATTAAAATACTTTTTAACTATATTTCCGGATTTATAGATCCACAGTTCTATCAAATCAGAACCAGTGGCGTTTATTATTGTCTCCATATTCATCTATTTTCTTATACAATTCCACAATAATGGCAGCGAAAAACTGATTAAAATTAGAGATTTCATTCGAGTGTTTCTCTGCCATTGAAAGAATGGTTTTCAGTACTTCAATATCTCCCTTTTTCATATATGTATGCATGGAGAGTATCTCATCCTCCATTGATTTTACATATTCCCTGGGCGACTGTGTGTTTCTTCCCATTTTTATCACCCCATAAATGCCTCATTTACCGTTTTATAACCTACAATTTCTAATATTATCATATTGCCATTGTATGCTGCCTGCTCCATTATAAAACTTAATTCATCGATCACTATAAGGCTCCAGGAATCAAAAACAGAGGATGAAATCAATATAAGATATCTTTCAATGCCTCCATCTATTATTATACGTTCCAGTTGATAAGGAGTCAGAATTCTCTGTATTTTTATATCATAATGCATGATATTCCTTCCTAATCTTACCCCATCGGATATCAAAAGTTTTGTGGACTTATATTTTGCTATTTCGGATGATACATCAACATTTTCTATCTCTATTATCCTGAAATACTTCATAAAATTAAAATGATAATGTTAAGAAAATAGTTTTGTCATTGAGGAAAAAATGAGAAAATGAGGTTAATAATTTTATTTTATAGTGGCTTTCTTGATCACAACCTTTTCAAGAGGCCTGTCGTTCCTGTCCCTCTTCACTTTGCTTATTTTATCTGCCACATCAAGCCCCTTCACAACCTTTCCGAATACAGGATGCATTTTGTCAAGATAGTTGTTGTTCACCACATTTATGAAAAATTGTGACCCTCCAGTGTTCGGGCCTGCATTTGCCATAGCTATAGTTCCTCTGTCATTTCTGTTGTTTTTTGTGAACTCATCCTTTATTTTATAACCCGGGCCACCCATTCCAGTTCCTGTGGGATCGCCACCCTGTATCATGAAATCAGGTATAACCCGGTGAAATATAGTATTATTATAGAATCCCTGTTCAATAAGTTTTCTGAAATTGCCTGCTGTAATTGGCATATCCTTCTCAAATAATTCAATTTCAATATTCCCTATACTGGTTTCCAGCACTGCTATTGCCATATGCTCTGATAATATCTATAATTATATACTTTTCCACGCAGACGCCATAGTATGGTGTAATTATGTAACTATTAATAGAATTATATACACATAAAGAAAAAAGCAAAAATTACCATAGAAATTATTATACAATGTGCTTATTATAAGGAAATAATCATAAGTTAAAAATTATAGTATTTAAATATTCGTCAATAATATAAGATAAATTTAAATAATATAATATGATATTACCCTATGCAGAATGATAATATTTACGCAGCCATAGATAATGCAAAGGTTGGTAAGTTCCAAAGAAGACTGGCTGTAACTGCTGCACTTGGACCATTTACAGATGCATTTAATGAATTTGGTGCATCAATATCGCTGATTGCGGTAGGTATACTATTCCATCTGCCCCCTGTACTTGTTGCGGTAGCCACAGCTGCCTACTGGGTAGGTGTGGCAGGCGGTGCAATATTCGGCGGAATAGCATCAGATGCAATAGGGCGGAAACAGATATTTTTATATGATACAATAGGGATGGCAGTTTTCGCAGTTCTCAGTGCAGTATCCACTGGTTATATAACATATTTCCTAACAAGGCTTGCACTTGGAATATTTATAGGAATGGATTATGCAGCTGCAGTGCCACTTCTTTCAGAATATTCTCCATCCCATAGAAGAGGTGGGCTCCTATCAACAGAAAAACTATTTTTTATGTTTGGAACAATAGCGACTGTGGTAATAGGTATGGGATTCACATATTATGTGGGAGTACTTCTTGCATGGAGATATGATTTCCTTATAGCTGCAGTACCCGCAATAATATTATTTGGATTAAGGTTTGAGATGCCAGCATCACTGAGATGGGCTAAAGCTTCAGGAAGGAAAGACCTTATACCAAAAATACTTAAGAAACTGCATAAGGAGGGCATAGACATAGATCCTGAAACAATAATAGTAGATAAACCACAGACAATCAGGGAAAATATGCACGAATTTTTTAATTCAAAGAACAGGAAAACGGTTGCATACATATTCTGGATAGGGGCTGCATATGCCCTGACAGTTAACCTTGTGAGCGTATATGCAACTACAGTCCTGACAGGCCTTGGAGCCTCATCATTCTTTGCCGAAGAAGGGGCACTTATAATAGATATAATAGGAACATTTGGTGTTGTATTGACACTTATTGTAGTGGACAGGATAGGAAGAAGATTAATGGGACTTTTCGGTTTCGTTCTTGGCGCCATACCACTGGCTGTGCTAATATTCGCTGATGTATACCATGCAATGACAATTCCCCTTGTAATATCTATGTTTGGCCTATTCTTTTTCATAAATGTGGGACTGGTTGGGACTCTTCAGTACCTCCCTGCAGCAGAGGTTTCCACAACAAAATCCAGAGGTCTGGCAGTTGGCTGGGAAAAACTATTTGAGTTTGGGCTTGCACTGCCGGCGCTGACATTATATGCGTATATAGGGCTGTTCTATTCCTTCATATACGATACCATAATGGTAGTAATAGGCGGAATAGTTCTTTATCTGCTGTCATTTGAAACAAAGGACAAAACACTTGAAATCAACGCCATGCATGGAACAAAGAAACCCGGATCCGGATCTGAAAAACAATCTCCAGGATCGGCGCAGGAACACCGGGAATCTGATTAATTTTTATTTTTAACAATTTTTAAATATATATTTGATATTTTAAGGAATGAAAGCTGGATTTCTGGACAAATTAAATTCTGAAATAGTTTTAAGAGATTATGAACTACCAGACCCCGGAGATAACGAGGTAACAATAGAACAAAAATATACCGGTGTTTGTTTTAGAGATATACTTACACAGGAAGGATTCTTTCCAAGAGTTTCACTTCCCATAATACCCGGCCATGAAATAGGCGGAACAATAATAAAAAAAGGCAGGAATGTCAGGGGCTTCAGCATAGGCGATAAAGTGTCAAGCCTTATATACATACCATGCGGAAAATGCGAATTCTGCCTTTCAGGTAATGAAAATTTGTGTCCCAATAAAATTGCTTATGGGGAGGGAATAAACGGCGGCTATTCAAAATATGTAAATGCCAGTGAAAGGTCTCTTGTAAAGGTACCGGAAGGAGTTCCGGATGAAATAATCCCTATTGCTGCATGTGTCATAGCAATGCTTTACCACGCAATAGCAAGAGTAGGCAAAATCAAAAAGGGAGACCATGTTCTTATTACCGGAGCTGGTGGAGGTGTAGGCGTACACGCTGTTCAGATGGTAAAGGCGCTGGGAGGACATCCCATTGCAGAAACAAGTTCAAAGTGGAAGGAGGAAGAACTCTATAAACTTGGTGCGGAATATATTGTTTCACCGGACAGGGAATATAACAAAGACGTTAAAGATATAACCGGTCAGGGGGCAGATATTGTGCTGGAGGATGTGGGTATTGCAACATTTTCAAAAAGCCTGAGAAGCCTGAAGACTGGTGGGAGGCTGGTAGTAATAGGAAATTTGAAACCGGAGCCTGTTGAACTTCCACTTGGTCTAATTATTCTAAAGGGCAACAGTATAAAAGGCAGTATCAGCTCCACGAAAGAAGACCTCAAGAAAGCACTTGAACTGTCTAAATCACTGATATTACCCGTAATAGGTGGAAAAATACAGCTTTCTGACATAAACAAAGGCTATAAGGATATGCTTGACAGGAATGTATTCGGCAGATTATTAATACAGTATAAGTGACCTCCTTCCCAGATTTTGCAGGGAGCTTCCCACTTCAAAGGTTGCTGGCGGAATCTTCATGGAGCTGTATTTAACTTCGTTCGAAGTGGCTATCATTCATCAATGTTAAAATTTAAATAAACAAAAACCTTTTTTAAAAGTTATTGATAAAGTATAGATAATAAAATGTATATTGTTCCCTCATCTACCGCTTATAACGTATCAAGGAAACTGGCAAGCATTTTTTCATGCAATGTTTCCGGGGTTGTCAGGAAACGATTTCCGGACAATGAAATGTATCTGAAGATAATTGACGATGTTAATGGAGAGGATGTACTTCTTGTGGGAAACACAAGAAGTGATTCTGATATTGTTGAATATCTTCTGCTTCTGGATGCCATCAAGGAGGAAGACCCTAAAAGCATTACCGCAGTTGTTCCATTCTTTGGATATGCAAGGCAGCATATGAGGTATAATAATGGTGAACCCGTATCATCAAAGGTCTTTACAAAGGCAATAAATCAGTATGCCGACAGAATTATCACTGTGGAACTCCATAATGAACAAACCCTTGATTATTCTGATATACCATTTACAAATATAAAAATCATAAACCCAATATATAACTACTTCAAGAATAAAAATATAGATTTTGTCATGTCACCGGATGATGGCGGTTATGAACGTGTTAAATTAATGGCTGCAAAACTGGGTATTCCGGCATATTATATTGATAAAAAAAGAATAGATTCTACCACAGTAAAGATGATACTTCCGGAAGAGGATTACGGAGATAAGAATATACTCCTGCTCGACGATATCATTTCAACTGGTGGTACAATAATGAAAGCATCCAATATGCTGAGAAGGAGTGGTGCCAAAAATATATACGCATGTGCCATACACGGCGTATTTGCCAATAACAGCAATGAAAAAATTGAAAAATACGTGAACGAGCTTGCCGTAACCGACACAATAGAGACAAAATACAGCAATATAACAGTTGCAGATGAAATTGCTGCATCGTTGAAAAGCAAGATAAGTATATGAAAAGTGGACTCAGGATCCTTGGGCTGGACGATGGGCCATTCAAAAGGGATTCTGATACAAAAACTGTTCTAGTGGGAGTTTTAATGAGGGTAAATTCCTATGTGGAAGGAATTTCAGTCAGGAATATAACAGTTGATGGCATAGATTCCACTGAAACAATATTATCAATGGTCTATGGGCGTTTCAGGGAAGATATAGATTTTATCATGTCCAACGGCATTACATTTGCCGGATTCAATATCATGGATATTTCAACGATAAACCAGGCAACAGGAATCCCAATAATTTCTATAACAAGGAAAAAGCCAGATATGGATTCCATGTTTTCTGCATTGGAATTGCATTTTTCTGATTATGCTGAGAGAATAGAAATATTAAAAAAGACTTCAGTAAATGAAATTGGATATGATGGAAAAAAATTGTATATAAATTGTTCTGGCATATCGCAGAATGAAGCCATTTACCTGATAAAAAAAACTACTGTGATGGGAAATATACCAGAACCTATAAGAATAGCACATCTGATAGCCACCGCAATTATAAATGGAGAAAGCCATGGAAAAACATAAAATTGATAAAAAATATATTATAAAATTTAAAAAATTATTTGCTGCCAGCCACAACAACATCTTTCATTTCATTTGTTTCATTAGAAGAATCCTCAAGGGCACCCTTTGTTTCTGGTATGAATACTAGTGTGACAACGGCTGAAATCATTGCAAGCGCGGCAAGATAGTAAAAGGCATATACTTCACCTACAGTTAGAAACAGTACAGGGAAAACAAATGTGGCAATTGCTGCACCGGTTCTGCCGGCAGATACTGTGTAAGATTGTATCTGCGATCTTATCTTCGCCGGTGCAAGTTCAACGCCATATAACCCGGAAGCTGTTATTGATCCCGGACCTGCCTGGTTGAAGAAGTTCATCCCTATTCCGTAAACCAACATTCCCGCTATTGGGAGTGCAGCTACAATTCCCAGTCCACTTATTTCCTCAAATATCAACAGGAATATGCCCATGCCCATAAAACCGGCTATCTGAAGGAATTTCCTTCCCTTCCTGTCAATGAGCGCCAGCATGACTATTCCTCCTACTATGGTAAATACCTCCATTAAATATGTCCAGGCATCAGGGGATAATCCCATTTTTTTCGCAATCAGGGTAGGGCCAAATAATATGCCTGCATAGGCTACCTGGTCATAAAAGAACCATAATAACATTGCCGCAATATATTGCCTTTTGTATTTATGGAAATAATACTTAAAATTGTGCTTATCCTGTATATCTCCCTGAATTCTTACACTCTTGTGTGCAATATAGTTTACTTCCTGCTCGAAAGTTTTTTTGTCCCCAGCTATTCTGGCAATAAATCTTGGCGTTTCTGGCATTCTTCTTCTCAAATATACTACAGCAAGCGCAGGTATTGCACCAGCTGCCAGGACAATTCTCCATAATATTGCGTCAGAAACACCCAGTATAGGGCCGAAAACCATGAATGTAAAGGCAGCCGTCAAAGCTCCGAATCCCCACATCATTCCGAATCCAAAACCCATGGTCTTGCCTCGGTCCTTTGCATTGGAGTGTTCTCCCATTATTATAGGAGACATAACATAATCAGCTCCAACCCCTATTCCCAGGATAAGCCTTATTACTATGAGAACCCATACATTTACTGCAAATATCTGCATCAATGCACCAACACCAAGTATTAGGACATCAACACCATAGAATTTCACTCTTCCTCTTCTTGCGAGCTCTCCAAAAACTAAAGCACCTGCTGCAGCACCAATAAGTGCGGTACCAGCTACAAGGCTTGTTATTAACACATAGCCCGGGGTACTGGATGTAATGCCATATGATGATAGTATAATGAGAAGAACTATTCCCACAGAGGACAAATCGTAGCCGTCAGTGAATACTCCCATGCCTGTGGTTAATATTGATCTGGCATGAAACCATCCAAATTTTTGTTTATCTAAATCGTCAAATATATCCGCCATTAACCTCAATTATTAATATAATCTGAAAATATATATAATTACCCCATATAGTATATATTCTCATATGTGTTATATATATTTATTATATTAATTTCGAATTGCAGAATTTGAATTCCGCTGTGGGCGTGCCTTCCACATCATTTTTTATTTTATATAGATGCCCCCCATTTCCGTTTTCATCCATAGCCGTTGTAATATACAGTGTTTTCATATCATCTCCTCCGAATACACAGGAGTCTACGTTTTTTGCCCCCACGTAAATTTTTCTCAGAACCTTTCCAGAACCATCAAAAACAACTACGCATGATCCTCCATGGAAGGCCACATATAAATTTCCAAGGGAATCTATAGTCATACCATCTGGGACTCCCATAAATGAAGAAACATCTATGCTTTTCCTTTCACCAATAATAGAGGAATTACCTGCATCATAGTCAAAAACCCTTATTTTTCTTGTTGGGGAGTCTATATAATACATAATTTTTTTATCCGCATCCCAAATTGTTCCATTGGATATTGTTATGTCATCCAGAACTCTGTTAACTTGGTCATCGAGTCTGTATAAAGATCCTAATGGTTCCTTTTCATTCATGTCCATAGTACCCGCAAAAAGCACGCCTTTCATATCGCATTTTCCATCATTAAACCTGATATCTGGTTCGAATTCCATGTCAAAAAGCATTTTAACTTCATCGTTTTTGAATATCAGGTGTTTTATGGAATCCTTAGTTGCAAACACTAACCCATCATTGCATGGGACTATGAATGGGATCATACTGTCGCTATGCAGTACCTTTATATTTCCATCATATGAGTATATTTTTCCCTCTAAAATATCGACATAATACAATACACCATCTTTCCATACAGGTGATTCGCCCAGTTTTGACTGAGGTGATTCACTCACTATCTTAGCTTTCATCATGTAAGTATTATTACCTTTATATTATATATTTCTGGCGTGAATGGTTGTAACTTATACAAAAATTTTTATTGATTTTCATGTAATAAATATTCCCATAAAGATTATAATCCTCATAATTATTAATAATCATGTGGGAAACTCTGTTTAAAGACAAAGAACTCGATGACAACACGATTAGGGATGTTACAGTAGGTGGCGTTCCATTGCTTGTTGCAAAGGTAAATGGTAAAATATACGTTAGTGACCTTTACTGCACACATGAGCAAACCTCCCTCTCCGAGGGCTTCATAGAGGGGTGCAATATTGTCTGTTCAGCACATTTTGCATCTTTTAACCTGAAAGATGGAAAGGTAGTTTCAGGTCCGGAAGGTGAAAGCGACCCAATAAAGAATCTAAATGTATACAATACAAAAATTGAAGATGGGATGATAATGGTGGAACTTTGATGAAGATAATGGTTTTGGTCAAACAGATACCAGATGTTAATGCAATAAAATTCGATGAAAAAACGAAGAGAATAATAAGGACTGGTGTGAAGCTATTATTCAATTCCTATGATAAAAAGGCAGTTGAAGCCGCAGTAAGGCTGTCTGAGAAATATAAATGTGAAACATATGTGGTTTCTATGGGCCCAGTAGATGCATCGGATATACTAAATGACTCAATGAAGATGGGCATAAACCATGCCATATTGTTGAACGACCGTAATTTTGCAGGTGCAGACACATACGTGACATCACGTATACTCTCATCACTAATTATGCATATAAATCCTGATATAGTTTTATCTGGAAAATCATCACTGGATGGTGAAACATCCCAGGTCCCACCTGAAACTGCAGAAATGACTGGCTATAACTTTGTTTCAAACGTATCCTCAATAGAAATAATGGAAAACAGCGTGATCGTGTCAAGAGATGAAGATGGTGGACTGAGAAAACTGGAAGTTTCATTACCTGCATTCTTCTCTGTTAGCGAGAAAATTAACAGGGCCCGGCAAATAGATCCATATGCAAAAGTGGAAAATATAACTATATACGATTCAGAATTCACTACATGGAAAGGAAGTGACTCACCAACTGAGGTTATCGATACATTTTCCATGAACGGTACAAGAAATAATAAACTTATCACATTTCAGGAATTTTTGCAAATAATGAACGAATCCAGAAAGCCTGTACAGGAAGAAGAACATTTAACTCTTGGCGATCCGGCCACAGAGGAAATCTTTCTGGGACTGGTTGTGGACGATCCCCGGATATCCCTTGAAATTTCTTCTAAAATAGCGGAAATTGGGGGCCATAGAATAATCATCATCGGAAATATTGCCCCTTCCCGCCTGGCCGGAATGGCATGCCATAAATATATACAAC
>JAKBQO010000027.1 GCA_021835185.1 Thermoplasmata archaeon | reverse complement strand
TATTGCAACAGCAACGTCCATTATTTTACCCTCGTTTCTGTATTTGTCCATATGCTCTGCACCGCCTTTATGTATGTGCCAGTGCATGCCAACAGTTTCATCATCGTATACCTGCATTCTGTAAGTTCCAACATTCCTCGTTCCTGTATCCGGGTCTTTGGTCATGACAACAGGCATTGTTATATAGCGGCCACCATCTCCCGGCCAGTTCTTTGTTATTGGATAATCGGATAAATGCGGCTCTACAACTTCAAATTCAGAATTTTTCCTGTTATAAACCTTGGGCTTTATTCCACTCATTTCCTTCAGCATTTCAAGCCCGCGTGATATCATGGACTCGGTATCATCAGGTATTCTCACCAGATTCTTTAGTTTGAGGCCGATATTATACGGCGTATCACCCAGTATAGCCTCTATTTTCTTATCTGATGAAAATATATTTCCTATTACGGGCATCTTTGACCCCTTAACATTGTTGAATAGCATGGTTCTCTTCTTGCCTATGCGTTCCTCCTCGCTCAGTATATATGTAAGTTCCAGTTCAGGATCGACTTCTTCGTTTACCCTTACCAGGTCGCCGTTACTTTCCTGATATTTTATAAATTCTTTCAGGTCATCAAATGTCATAGTTACTGATGCCCTGATTAAATATAATTTTTATCTCATAAAATGTATTCTTGGTTTTATTACAGAATCATAAAATTTCATTATAGACTGGATAACGAATAATATTCCTGTAATTAATGCCAGGATTCCCGCAATTATGAGCACTCCAGAAATAGAATCGCCAAGTGCTGCAGGGAGTGCCACAACATTGTAAGAAACCATGGACGCGCCTGTAATAATTAATCCTATGCCAAAGATAAATATTGCGAGTGGTTTTGCAGAACTGGTAAGAAAATCCGATATCATTGCAGAGGGTTTGAAGATAAATCCAAGGATGAGAAGAATTTCCATCACTATAAAAGCCTGTGCCCACAGGGCTGAATTCAGGTAGGATGTGCCGAATACAAAAATATATGGTGCAAGCGGGTAACCGATCAATCCAATATATGCAAGCATTGCCGCGATTATAATCATTATCCTCGAAATTAATTCGTCATCCTTAAAGAAATAATATAGATACCCGAAAGCAAGTGAAACAAACCCCAGAATAGCTGGAATTATTGTGCTCCCTATGCTAATTGACAATAGAAGTTCAGAAATAAAAATCAATGAAAATAAAATCAGAGACATAAATATGAACCTATCCGTAATATCAAACTTGCCTGAACTATAAATGCTGAGTATTATGGCCGCATAGAAAATATCGAATATAATAACAATAATGTCACCAACTTTAAACAAACCACTATGGTGGGTAGTTAATGTATATATTGTATTTATCAGGGAAGCAGCTATAAAGAATCCAATTGATATGAGCAAAAGCAATCTTGATATGCTATTTAGCCTCTCCCTTGAATTTTCGTTATAATACGAATTACCTGACATATAAAGCTAAACAAAAAAGGCATATTTAGTTTTTCCTATTCTTATTGAGGGATTCAATAGTATCAAGCGGGTCTATCATTGCCTTCCCCTTATCGGTAAGGTAATACATCACACGTACCGGCTTAGATGAAATAATGTTTTTCCCTATTATACCCTCAGTGGAAAGCTTCCCTAATGCCTCAGTCAATGCCTTTGGCGTAATATTTTCCATAGAATTTGATATTTCGCTATATCCTGAACTCCCGTTAATTGATAAATATTTTATTATAAGGGGCTCCCATTTTCCCCTGAGCGGCCTTAAAGCAATGCTCAGCGGGCAATCATCAGTTTTCATTTTTCTCCCTCTGCTGGTATCTGGCCACCAGCCCATTCTCCAGTATATCCATGCTCGCCACATAATGCTTTCCATTCACATTGAAAGCCACACTGACAGCCCATTTCTTTAGCCCGGAATAATAAAATACATCTAAAATTTCAACATTTTCAGCTGGAATATTCTCCATTTTTGTTATCTGTTCGACTATAGTACTCTTTAAATCTTCCATACGATCTATGGTTAATTTAAACTCCATAATCAATAATGCATTCTATTATTATAAGGGTTTTTCAATTTTTAAGCAACAATATAAGCAAGTATTTTATATTTTTTATATATCCATTCCAATGGAAGACCGCAATACAGCCGCCGCATTTATCAGGGAATACATATATCATAATTATGAGGGCGTTGAAAACATAAGGATAAGGGAAATGAAATTTGATAAATATACAGGAAACTGGACTTCCCACACAAGTTTCAATGACATTGACAGGAGCTATGAAATTGCAATAGTTTTCAATAAGGATAAAATAATATTTGTTAAAGAATTTATATGATGGAACTATTTTAGCGGCAGCTAGCTACAAAGTACCAGGTTAAATGGAAAAGTCAGGCAACACAAATATGAATCAGCTGTGTATGAGTAAAATCTCTGCATGTTAATTCTCAATCATTATTTCAGCAGGAAGTTTATAGTTATTAATAATTCTGTATATCTGAGATGGTATGTTTCTTTAACTGCAATAGAATTGCTTTATCTATAAATTATTTACTTATATAATTACCGATATATATATATATTCATGTGTTAATACTACTATGAATAAAAAGAAGGTTATAATAGGTGTAGTAATGGCAGCGATATTTATAATGATGGTCTTTGTTCCTGTAGCAGACAATACGAATACAGCACAAATCAATACAGCAATACCACAGCAGGTTACAGCATGTCAATTGAATAATCAGGCTACTCCACATTTTCTTTTAAATCACCCCAATATAACAATAAATATGGTAAAATTGCAGGACGGATTTATGATCTCAACTTTCATAAACGGTTCATTATCATCATGGGTTATTTATCAGAACAATATTCAGGCAGGAAGAGTTAATATCATAGCATTTAACGATGGAAATTTCTCATTTTATTCCCACAATGTTAATGAAAGCAATATGACAGGTGCAGTAAATACCAGCAATATGGCTAACCATACACAGGCAAGTATAGCTGCTACTTATACACCGGGAGACGCAAAGTACAGTACAGGACTCTTTGGTTGGGCGGCAAGTTTTTCGCCTTCTGAACTCGAGTTGCTATCCATAGCATTAGGTAGTGGAGCGACCGTGGCAGGCGTAATTGCATTTTTTACCACAGGAACAATAGTGGGTATTCCATTAGCTGCTATACCAGCTGTCGCAGCTGCAATTATGGGGGTAGGGAGTGTAGCAATAGGCATTCTTGCATATGAGTGCGGTAATGGAGGTTATATTGGGACAACATGGTTTGGTTCTCCAGAATTTGGTTGTAACCCGGTTCCATGGGGTTTCTGAGGCAAAAATATGAATATACATATAGAAACTTTTAAAAATTTTCCATTAAAACTTAGAATTATTGGCTATATTCTACTTACCGATGCATTTGCGAATTTCTTGACAATTTTTATGATATATACTGGCAAATTACCATTTAAATACATGATAATTACCGGTATAAATGCAACGGTATTGGGAATATGCGCGTTTTTCTTTGCGGAATACCGTATAAAGAAAAATATGCGTAATAGGAATAAACCCTAATACCTTATTCATTTATTAGCTCTTTATCTATATTATTACAGTAAGCGGGAAGGCTCAACTCTTTACAGTAGATCAAAAGTTATCCCTCGAGCGCCTGTTTGGATCAACTAATTTATTTACTTGTCCCAGAGCTAAATTGTTTTTCAACAAAATACTTCGATATTATATAGGGAAAACTCTATGGTTTTGGCATCATAAAAATATATCGTATATGCGCATATAAATATAATTAATTTTTCTCACAATTTTTATCCTTAAATTTCTTTAGCAGGTTCTGATCTTGTAAAATTTTTTCCAGGAGATTTACGATTATTTTATTTCTGCATGGCACTGGCTTTTTTCCAATATAATCTATCTGAATAGAGCCTTAAAAAATTCGTCTCCAAAAGTCCATATACGCTTATATACAATAATTGGATATATTTTTATGATTTCTTTAAAATTCAAGGAAATGTTTTATGTTGATTACAGCTTGGCTTATGCAATAATAAAACAGTATGGTATTACCGATAAGGATAAAGAAAAAATAGAAAAAATGAACATGGATCCAGGCGTTAGAAAAGCAATATATGAAATCCTGAAAATAGCATGATTTACTATTCCGCTCTTGCCGAATCATCAGCATTAATATTAACAATATACTTCATAATTTCATGTATATTTTTGAATAATGATACACGTAAAGTAAGGCTAACAGCATATCATAATTATTTTATCCTTAATTTTTTCTTTTTGTGCTATCTATTATAACCGCTATACTTGGTCTGTGGTATTCTATTATTATTTTTATATTATCTGCTATTTTCCTTGGATTTTCCATTGACAAGCTCTTTAAAATGCTTATAAAGGAAACACCTAATTAGCTTTATTATTCGTTTTTATTTCTCACCATCCCTGGCTTCTGTGTTAATCTTACACGCTCTGATTTTGTATCTCGTTCTACTCCATATATTGCCATTACTATCCTATGGATACAGAAGGATTTAACCTTTTAGTGGTAAGCCACCGGCGAGATTTGAACTCGCGACCTGCTGATTACGAATCAGCCACTCTTCCTGCTGAGCTACGATGGCTTGAGGTAAATAGCAATTCCTGATGGGATTTTTGGATAAAAATATGTTGATTTCTGCGGGAATATTACGCCATCCAGAGCCATTTTCAGGAAAACATCCTTCTGCCATGGCGGTATTATAATGGCAAAGTCGCATTCATGCATATCCACCGCATTTATGGCATCTGTGGTATTATATATATACCCTATTTTTGTTTGCATGTTACTTTTGTTAATTCCCAGCACTTCCCCGAATAATATCTTATTTACTATTTCAGTGGATACTTCATACTTGCTATCCATTACCTGGTCAATTGCATATTTTTTAGGTACAAGCTTATAGAAAAGCCCCCTGCTATAAACACGAATATTATTATCTTCCACTATTGTACGTTCAACAGTTACGTCAAATAAATTTTCTATTTTAGGGATATTCTCCTCAAAGTTGGTCCTGTAGACAAGCCTGTCTACTCCACCAATCATTAATCCATTGTCATATATTGAAGTTATATATGCCATGGCATAATTCCAGAAACTGTCTCCTGTTTCCTTTTTTAAATCCTTTATTGCCTGTGTACGGTGGTGCCCATCCGCAACTATCCCCTGGTCATTCTTTATGGAATCTTTCAGTTTTTCTATTTTTTCCTGGTCTTCCAGAAAATAAACATAATTTTCCACTCCACTCGGCTCCTCAAATTTGAATTTTTCCTCAAGGTTGCTGGCAAATCTCCTGACCATTTTATCAAACCCATTATCTGGCACAACAATGAAAATTGGCTCCGGCTCCCCGTTCAGTGAGATCATTACATTTTTTCTTTCCAGAACCTGTTTTTCAAATGTACTTTCATGTGCTTTCAGGCTACTATCTATTTCCGCAAGCGATATGATGCCGTACCTTGTAATAATTTCCTTATTAATGTAAAATACCTGTTTCAATATTATTATAATATCTTTCCCGTAAGGGTAGATAACATTATCGCCAATCCATTTTTTGATGAGTTTTTCCGGTGTTAAACTGGAATTTCCATACTCCGGAAGGCTTAATGCTGTAATGTTATACTTTGCAGCCCGGAGCTTTTTTTCCTGTTCAATTGTTATTGTGTCGAATGGAGGCGATACTGAATCTACTATGTTTCCTGAGAATATATACGGTTTGAATTCTTTAATATTCATTGCACCACCAGCAAGCTCTTCAATTTTTCCATATTTCCTGAATAATGTTCATCTCCACCGGGAGTTTCCATAATCATAGGTATATTATTGAATGTCCTGTCATTTATTATGTTTGAAAATCCAGCATCTCCTATGTATCCATTCCCAATATTTTCGTGCCTGTCTTTTTTAGAGCCAATATCAAACATTGAATCATTGATATGCAATGCGCCTATATGGCCTGTAATACCATTGGATCTCAGTGAATCAATAGATTCTTTGTAGCCATTTTTCAAATCATAACCCCCAGCAAAGAAATGGCATGTATCCAGGCATATGCCTATCTTATTTTTTGACAAATCCAGCATTTTTCCCATCTCTTCCGATGTTGCTGGAACCGTGTTTCCTTTGCCAGATGAATTTTCTATAAGCATTGTCACATTTCCTGTTTCCAGTGAATTTAACAATTCCATAATCGAATTTAATGCAATCTCCCTGTTGCTATTGGAACCTGGGTGCAGTACCAGCCTGTCAACTCCAATTCTATTGCATACCTCTATCTCATATTTTATGTCATCCATAGACTTCTAAACCAGTTCGCGGTTTTCTGAACCGAGGTTTAAAAGATATGTGGCGTGTACAACCGGTTTTGCCATATGGAATTTCTTTACTCCATCCCTGAAATTTTCCACCTCTTCTTCAGTAACAGGCTTATATTTCCACTGGAGGTTGCTTTTAACAAATATCTGGAATGTATTGAACCCAAAGGCAGCAGCCCTCTCCGGTGAAAGCCCGATACTTCCTGCTATTGATACATGCCCTCCAACTAATTTATCAAAATCACCAAAATCACATTTTGACTTCATCATTCATCATCATGTTAATAAATTGCAGTACGTGCAGGGAGAGTATAGGGTTATCGGTGTAACCGCAGGCATCCAGATCCGCTCCTGCCAGCATTGCACGTGAATCGTCGCTTGCAACATCTGTTGCTATGAGCCCTTCTTTTCTATGCACCTCTGTGTTGTGCGGAACCCTCTTATTCGGCGGTGTAATAAAAACCACTTTTACACCCCTTTTAAGGGCATTATCGATATTTTTCTTTAACTCACTCCTTATTTCCCTTATTCTCGGTGTTGCAATAAGAATTTCACGCTCTGTCAAATCGAACATCTCGGCCATTTTATTCATTACCTTTGACCTTCCATAAATTGTGAAAACAAGTTGCGGGTCTCCCTTGGATGGAAGCACGTCCTGCAGTTCCCTCAAATCATCAAACAGTTTGTTGACGCTGTTTATGAAGTTTTCCCTGATTTTCCCCATATCTTCAGGTTTAAACATTCTGGGGCGCCCCTCTGTTTCCCTGGCAAACCCCCGTGAAACAAGCGATTCCATTACTTTATATGCAGAAGTTCTGGGAATCCCGGCCGTATCCGCAATAGTATCAGCGTTTGCCACACCATGATATACTAATGAGGCAAAGGCCTGTGCTTCATAGGACGACAGCCCAAGGATTTTAAGCATATTTGCAGTTTTCATAATATGTTCTGGATTAGCTTCCATAACTAATTAATGCTTTATTAATTTAAAACATTTTCCTTTTACCACTAAATAACAGCAATATTTAATCCGGAAAAATTAATTCTTTAGAATATGAATAGGCCATTTAATGGCAATATTTTAACGATACACCGGGATAATTTAAGCATAATTATGCCACAGGTATATACACAATAAAATCCTTTGATTTCAGTAATATTCCGTGATAAAATCAATAATATGAATAGATAAAAGATATAAAACATGAAATACTATTAAAAATATGAATTACATAGAATCACATTTTGAGAATATGCTATCCGGCAAAAAAATCATAATAGCAAGTTCTGCAAGCATTTCCATATACCGTATTCCTGACCTTATAAGAGACCTCAAGCGTGAAGGTGCTTCTGTTGTATCTGCAATGAGCCAGCAGGCTGTTTCCATGATAGGGCAAACAATAATGGAATGGGCTACCGGAAATCCTGTGGTTACTCAAATAACAGGAAATATAGAACATATATCAATGTTTGATGAAAATACAATACTCCTTGTGGCACCTGCATCATATAATACCATAGGAAAAATGGCCAATGGGATATCCGATAGCATCCCTTCCCTATTTTTTTCCTATGCACTGGGCCATGGAAATAAAATAGTTGTTGTGCCTGCAATGCACAGGGATATGTTTGAAAATCCTGTCAATAAGGAAAATATTGAGAAATTAAAAAAACTCGGAGTTCTGGTTGTTGATCCGGAATTCGATGAAACAAAGGCAAAGATAGCAGACAATGACCGGATAATTGATTACGTTTGCAGGTCTATTTATGGCAATGCCCTGAATGGCAAGAATGTTCTGATAATTTCAGGCAGGAGCGAGCTGGCAATTGATCCTGTAAGGGTAATCACAAACAGGTCATCGGGATATACAGGCTACTGGCTGGCCCGAAATGCTTTCAGGCTCGGTGCCTCAATAATTACCTATGTAGGAAATTCCGAATATAACATTCCCGGCTATGCAACATATATGGAAAAATACAATCTCCGTGATATAATTGTAGAAATAAACACATATATCAGCGTGAATAAATATGATTACATAATTATGCCCATGGCATTAATGGATTTTGACATGAAGGAAAGCAAAACAAAACTTGATAGCGGGGCAGATCAGAACCTGGTTTTAACACCACGCCCTAAAGTCAGGGACAGGATAAGGCAAATGGCTCCGGGTGCAGTGCTTGTTCTGTTTAATCTTGAAAGCGAAAAATCCTATAATAGCAAGAAATTTGAGAAATCAGATCCAGATATGGTGGTGCTTAACAGCTTTGATAAAAAGCCATTCGGGGATACTAAAAACGATTACACAATTATTTCAAAGGGCAGGAAAGAAGAAATAGAGAACGCAGACAAGGCTACAATCTCCCTGGAGATATACAACAGGATAAAGGATATGACACGCGATTCTGGAGAACCCGGGATGAATTCACTTGTACTTTGAATATTAAATGGCAAAAATTAAATTCAAAGTATTCATATAATATTTATGCCCTTCATCATATTCATTGATTTTGATTATTTTTATGCACAGGTGGAGGAAATAATGGATCCGTCTATAAAGGATAAGCCTGTGGTAGTATGCGTTTATTCCGGCAGAACAGAAAATAGCGGAGCTGTCGCCACATCCAATTATATTGCAAGGTCCATTGGAATTAAATCTGGCATGCCTTTGCCACAGGCAATGAATATAGGAAAGGATAAAGCTGTATTCATACCTATCAGGAAGGATTTTTATAAGGAATTTTCAGACAGGGTTATGAATACAATATCAACCTATTCAGACAAAATGGAAATAGCCAGTATTGACGAAGCTTACCTGGATGTAACCGGTGAGTGCACTACGTTCCAGGATGCAGTTAAACTTGGAGAAGAAATAAAGGAAGAGATATTCAAAGAATACGGTATGAAAGTTTCCGCAGGTATATCAATTAATAAGGCCATAGCAAAGATTCTCGGTGACATGGCGAAACCTGATGGGTTAAAATATATCGACGAATCAATGGTTGAGGAATTTCTCAATACCCTGGAGGTAAAAAAAATACCCGGCATCGGATCGATCCTGTCAAAAAAATTAAACGATGCTGGCATAAAATATTTGAAAGATATACTTGGTGCAAACCGCCAGGCAATGATAGAAATACTTGGCAATGCCAGATATAATTATCTGGTTGAAATCGCTGAGAACCGTTATAATAGCCCTGTTGAAGAAAGAATAAGAAAAAATTACGGGCGTTATATAACACTCCCGGAAAACACAAGGGACACAAATATAATAATGCCACTGCTCCGGAAAGCCGTTGATTCCGCATTCAGCAAAGCGCCAGGGCTTCCGGGCGAGATATCTGCTATCGGGATAATGGAAGACCTTAATATTGTTTCCCGCTCTTATACAGGCGGAAGGATAAGCCTGGAGAGCGCATACGGTATTGCCACCGGCTTAATGGGAAAAATACTGGAAGCAGACAGCAGAAAATTAAGGCGTATAGGCGTAAGGATTGGAAAAATGAGCTCAAATGAAAGCCTTGATAATTTCTTCTGAGGGGATAGGTAATATGCAGGAATACTGGAATCCGGGAAGATATATTAACATATATAATATGCGCATGGACAGGCTTAAGAGAGACTCCTTATTCATGAAATTAAAAGAAAATGATCCATTCGTGTATGATTTAAGGGTAGAGAATGGCATGGTAGAACTTTCTTATTTCCTGAATATCAATAAATATACAACAAATGCCATGGGAAAATATTTTTTTACCTCTGATATAAATTATCTTCAGGAAATAAGGTCATTCGATTTTGCAGTATACCTTATGGAAGGTGAGCGCTACTGGGAGGCACATGAGGTACTGGAAAATAACTGGAAGAACAGCTCCGGAATAGAAAAACTGACCTATCAATACATTATTCTACTGTGTGCAGCAGGAGTGCACATGCAAAGGGGGCATGATTCAGTATGCAGGAATATAATTCTAAGGGCAAATAAAATGAAAATCCTGAATACAATGGGCAAGCTTGATATTTCAGGCATGCGGAATGAAAAGTCGAAAAATCCATACGCAGAATTAAGCGATCTAGTTTTTCATTACAGTTTACAAAACCCTTAAATTTCATTTATAAATCACCGTTCTGTTTCATAAGCCTATTTAAACAGGGATTGGCACTCCCGCTGCAGTGACCCGACTGCGCGAAGTGATAATAAGATGGATAAAGTAGAGGATAAAAAACGTACGTATATTCTTGTCAGTGTTTTAATAGGAATGTTGATGTCGGCAATAGATACAACAATAGTTATACTGGCATTGCCCACACTTACAGTTGACCTCCATGCCCCTTTTATTAATACCATATGGGTTATACTGGTGTATCTTCTTGTTCTGGCTACATTGACAACACAGATGGGCAAGCTAGGCGATATATTTGGAAGAGGCAGGATATTTAATGTAGGGTTTATCATTTTTATAATAGGTTCAGCAATGTCAGGAGCCTCCCCTACTATTGACTTCCTCATTTTTTCACGTATAATACAGGGATTCGGCGCAGTACTGCTTCAGGCTAACAGCAACGCCATAATTGCAGATTATTTTCCAGCCCGTGAAAGGGGTAGGGCATTTGGCATTACCAGCATGGGATGGAGCATCGGCGGGGTCCTTGGAATTGTCCTTGGTGGAATTATAACCACTTTCATAGGATGGAGATATATATTTTATATAAATGTGCCAATAGGCCTCATAGGGTTTTACATAGCATCAAAGTACATAAAAGATAATAAAAAATCCAGTACAAAGATTGATTATACAGGAACGGCTTTAATTGTGGCCATGCTGGGGCTCATATCATATGGTGCCATTGAGGTGGCTTCAGTTGGCGCAAATTATTTTAATCTTGCACTGGTAATAATAGGGCTTATAATAATAATTCCCTTTGCCATTCTTGAAAAACGCTCAAAGAGCCCTGTTATAGATACACGGGTTTTCCAGAACAGAAAATTATCCATGTCCCTTGCTGCTGCTACACTCCAGGCAATAGGCTTTTTATCAGTAATTTTTATTCTTATAATGTATTTGCAGGGCGTAAGGGGATTGACACCATTTTACGCTTCCCTGGTTCTGGTTCCAGGCTATCTTCTATCCAGTTTTCTGTCACCTAAGATGGGCAAGCTTTCAGACAGGATTGCACCAGGGATGCTTGCCGGAACAGGCATATTATTAATGGCCGCAGGAATAGTTGTTTACCTGTTCCTCGGCGTATCGACACCGGTATATGTGGTAATAGCAGGGTCTATAATAACCGGGTTTGGCGGGTCCATGTTCTGGCCATCAAACACAAGCTCTGTCATGTCCAATTCGCCGAAACAGCTTTATGGATCCTCTTCCGGGTTGTTGAGGACGCTTACAAATATAGGCACATTGATGAGCTATGTCATTGCCATTACAGTAGCTGCATCCACAGTTCCACGGTATGTTACATTCGAAGTCTTCCTCGGCGTTGACAAACTTCAGGGCGGGTTATCCAGCAAGTTCATAGTAGGGTTGCATTACGCCCTTCTTGTTTCCATGATTGTTCTGGTTATGGGGGCCCTCATGTCATATATGACCGTGGCAAGAAAGAAGAAGGCAGCTTCAGTTGAAACCAACTCAGGAGATAAATAATTTTAATTTATTTTTCCCTCTCCTGGAGTTTTCTCCAGTCAACTTTACCCGTTGCAGTTTTCGGCAACGATTCTATGAATTCAACTATTCTTGGATATTTATAACCACCTATTTCCTTTTTAGCCCATTCAACTATTTCCATTTCAGAGATTTTCTTGTTTCTTCCCGGCTCCCTAAGAACAACATAAGCCTTGACCTCTTCTCCATTTCTTGGATCAGGCGTGCCGACCACACAGGCTTCCAGTATATCCGGATGTTTTAGCATTAAGCTATCCACCTGGGCTGGCCACACTTTGAAGCCCGCACGGTTTATCATTCTTTTTAGCCTGTCAACAACAAAAAATGAGCCTTCATTGTCCATATATCCAATATCTCCGGTTCTCAGGTATTTTTGCCCATCGATATCTACAAAAGCCTGCATGGTATCAAGTGGCTTATTTAAATATCCGGTGAACAGGCTTGGCCCCCTGACCACTATCTCGCCTGTGCCTTCCTCTACAGGGGTTCCGGTTTCTGTGGAAATTATTTTTGCATCATAGCCAAATTGCGGTATTCCAATGCACTGCAATTTCCTGTGTTCCGGCGGATTTATGTGTGTTTGTCCCATGGTTTCTGTCATTCCATAGCCTTCTACAAAAGGAATATGAAATAAATCTTCCATATTCTCTGCAAGGATTTCTGGCATTGCTGCACCCCCGCCACCGATAAAACGCATGGAGGAGAAATCTCTATTTTCAAGGTTCTTCTGGTTCAGCAGGTCAACTATCATCGGGGCTACAGATACAAAATGGGTTACCCTGTATTTTTCAATTGCTTCTATTGCCGCCTCGCTATTCCATCTTGTTAATATTGCAATTGTTGCGCCGGAGTACACTGGAGACAGCATCGAAAATGAGAGCCCTGTAACGTGGAAAAATGGTGCTGCTCCCAGCTCAATTGCCGACGAAGTAAGCCTCCTCCATATGGAAGCTCCTATTGCATTGGATATCACCGATCTGTTTGTATGGACACATCCCTTAGGAATTCCTGTTGTACCTGATGTATATGCTATCAATGCCTCGGCGTCAGCCCCCGACTCAACATGCCCGGCATCAGGGCGATTTTCCACCGCTTCGCTCCATGGTACGCCTCTTATATCCAGATCAGAAAGTACAAATTCGGGAACAGGGATATCGAGCTCTTTAATGTAATCCTTGAGCAGGCCGCATATTACAGGAATATTGAATTTTTCATGGAGGT
>JAKBQO010000026.1 GCA_021835185.1 Thermoplasmata archaeon | reverse complement strand
CCGATCTGTGCATAACAATGCACAACGTTTTGAGAACGGTCAAATCTTTATATGCCAAAAACATAGGATATTATGTATAAAATTGTGGAAGATATATTAGTCGCCAAATCGCTGAATGGAAATCCCTTGGGAGATGAATACAAAAGAAAGATAATAAGAATAGAAAATTATGTAAACTCGAACACTCCTGTATTCATAGGACTTCCAGGATTTTTTGGATCAGGAAACAGTTTTCTAAATAAAAGTTATACATCTTTTGATTTCCTGGATGTATTGAAACAACTGGAAGATCAATATAGCTATATAATAATATTACCAGATACAATGACAAAATTTGGAGGAAATCAGTTTGTGGATTCTACAGCAATAGGTAATTATAAAAGTTTTATAGCCCTTGACCTTGTAAACTATATTCATGAACTGTATGGAGATCGGGACATTTACCTCTTCGGAAAGTCTTCTGGAGGCTTTGGTTCTATTTCCATTGTTATGGATTATCCCGATACATTCAGGGGATTTATAGATATATCCGGGGACTCATATTTTCCATATTGTTATATGCCCGATTTTGTAACAGCCTATATGGTTATGAAAGATAATACTCTAGATAGTTTTATAGAAAAATACAGGGAGGAGTTTATACATAGCCAGGATGAATTGACTGCGTATAATGTCGTGGCAATGGCAGCCTCATATTCGCCAAATGGCACAAAAATAGAACTGCCATTTTCACTGGATACTGGTGAAATAATAGAAGATATATGGAATAAATGGCTGAAATTTGATCCTGTTAGAAGGCTTATTGACGAAACTGAAAAATTAAGGGGGAAGAAAATAATACTCCAGACAGGAAATCGTGATGAATACAAAATCAACATTGGCATGAACATAATTCACAAAATACTGGAGAGAAACAAAATAGAGCATTATTATAGAGAATATCCCAGTGGGCATTTTAATATCAATTATTTCTATATTGATTCATTTCCTGAAATTCTTAAAATGTATAAATGAAAATTTAAAATAAATTTATCCCTTCCATATACCTATTCCAAGCCCTATAAGGAACAATACCAACACAATTGTCACTGCACCTACATGCCCAAGGCTCAGTAATCCCGGGGCCTTGCTTATATTCTTATAAAAGAACGTAGTGGCATAAGATATTGCCTTGCTAGTTGAGATATTGGGTATAAATGACAATCCCGCATAACCTGCCAAAACAAAGGCTATTATAAGTAAAATAGCCGAAACAATTCCCTTTTTAATCGCTAAACCAAAGAGCAAACCATCAATTAATGCAATTGCTAATAATATGTAACCTGATATATCCATAGTTGTTTAAGCAAAATTTCATATATAAATGTTTGCAAATAGTCTCATAATTTTCATGATTACATATGAAAAGGTAACAAAAATATAATATTAATGTGCTTATTACGCTTTAAATGAATAAATGGCTTAAAATTACACGGCCCGTAAACGGATTCATGGGTTTCTTTTCAATATACATAGTTGGATTTATCGCCGTAAACGTGCACATAACCAAATTTATAATTCCCCTGACTCTGGGTGCAATAAGCGTATTTCTTGTAACGGCTGGAGGAAATATAATAAATGATATAAGTGACCTTGAAACGGATAGGTATAATCATCCAGATAGACCATTGCCTTCAGGAACCATTACTAAAAAATCGGCATATTATCTAGCGTTGTCGTTTTTCATTTTAGGATTCTTAATTTCTATTTTCATATCTCTGCTTATTAGCACAGTAGTTATACTCGCCGAATTGCTTCTTGTCAGCTATGAATTCAAGACAAAAAAACTCGGTCTGCCCGGAAACATTACAATAAGTCTTCTCATAGGCATGATATTCCTCTATGGAGGTTTTATAACGGACATGCTTTCAAAAATGATTCTGCTCTTCTTCCTGGCATTTTTCTCTAATATGTCCAGGGAAATAATGAAAGATATTGAGGATGTCAAAGGAGATATTGACAGAATCACACTTCCAAAAAGATACGGGATCAAGAATGCAAAAATTGTATCTGCTGCATTTGTGGTTACAACAATTTTAATATCATTTTTGCCCTATTATTTCCATATACTTTCTATTTATTACCTGTACGCTGTGCTACTTGATGATTTGTTATTCGCCCTTACAATCTGGTATTTAAATGCAAATATATCGAGAGGGCAAAAGATTTCGAAGGTGGCAATGATATGGGGCATGATGTGTTTCCTTCTTGGTGGAATATAATTTACCATCAATCTAGAAGAAAGCCAGTGAATTATTGTGTGGATGAATTCTTGGAAAGAAGATTAAATGATATTTATTATGAGGTGAGACCACAAAAATTTAAGGATTTTTTAAAAAATTAAACGTACCTGTGGAGCATATGGAATTCAGGCATGATAAAGATAATACTCAACATTCAAAGGGTTTTATATAAGCCCCTACGTAATTTTTGTTGGTTAAACAGAGAGCCTCCATGTCACGGTAACAGGTGGCTCACAGTTTTATATAATTTCAGATTGGCTAAAGATATTTAAGAAATTAAAATTAGAACGCGGGGAATGGGATTTGAACCCATGCTCTCATTTCGAGAAACAGCTTAGCAGGCTGCCGCCGTACCACTGGGCCATCCCCGCATTTATGCTGGATACCTGTCCTGCAGATCATTAGCAATTTCTTCCAGTATCTCTTCAAAGTTTTCATTTTCCATACTCACAACTTCGCCACTCGGCAAAGTCATGCGGACATAGTATATTTCACCATCTTTAGATATCTCAATATCAGCAAGGCTTTCTCCCATACACCTATAATTATTAGGTATATATTATGTTTTTCAATATTTAGCAATCATTTTTCCATTTATCCAAGATATTTACTGGTACAAAAATAATATACGTTAAGATTTATAGAAATTCTGCCATTTCCGTGAATAATTACATTTTATGAAGATGGAAACAACTAATGGAAATTTTAAAGCATATGCCCCATCTTGTCCTTTTTTGTTTCAAGATAGAATTTGTCAAATTCCGTGGGTTGAATTATCACTGGTATTCTCCTGTTTATTGTTATTCCGTTGTCCTCCAGATATTTTATTTTTTCAGGATTGTTTGTCATTAACTGTACCGATTTTATCTTAAAATATTTTATTACATCTACAGCAAAATTATAGTGCCTGTTATCCGCAGGGAGCCCCTGCTCAACATTTGCCTCTACCGTATCTTTTCCATTATCCTCAAGGTTGTATGCCCTGATTTTATTTAAAAGACCAATGCCACGCCCTTCCTGCCTTAAATATATTAGAATTCCCCGTTCCTGGCTTCCTATAAATTTCAATGATGTGAGGAGCTGGTCCCTACAATCACACCTCATTGATCCGAATACATCACCTGTAAGGCATTCAGAATGTATCCGAATCGGGACATTATTCTCTCCTTCGATGTTGCCATGCACCAGAACTGCATGGTCTTTGTTATCCTCATTTTTAAAAACGTATATTTTAAATGAACCAAATCTGGTAGGTAATTCTGCTTTCGCATAGAATTCAATCATACTAATCAAAAGAAATTACAAAATTCTATAAAAACATATTTAAAATTTTTTAATCAAAGTGCTCTGTTGAATAAAGATCATGATTTCCACTCTCTTCACTTTTCATCT
Source organism: Thermoplasmata archaeon (assembly GCA_021835185.1). The sequence goes on along the minus strand of JAKBQO010000026.1, from coordinate 9,898 downwards.
GATTGTATTCTTCTTTTCAGCCTCTAATTCATCTGATTTACCTCCCTTTTTGCCCTCTGGTATCCTTCTGCCTTTAGTCCTTCTTTAGACCTGCTGACACAGTTCTCTCCAAACTTCCTCTTTGTTGCAGAGAATATTCCTTCAGTTCCAGGCCACCTCATACCGTAATGCTTCTCTTCTGCCCACTGTTTGTAACCTTTCTCCCTTGTATTCTCTTACCTCTTTTCTTCTGTGTTTTGATCCCCTTTGCCTGTCAGTGGAGGCATTCTTCCTGATCTTGATCACCGGTATGTCACCGATGGAATGTGTAATGTTGAAGAGATTGTTCACATCTAATGCACCATCACCGTAGAATGTTTTTATATTGACTCCCTTCTTTACTGCTTCCTTTATGTGCCTGGATGCGGTTTCCGGTTCAGATGGCCCAGTACCTTCTATATGTGATTCTATCCCTATGACCTTCTTTGTATTCACATCTGCTGTTATTATAACAACAAGATGCTTTCTCTGCCTTGTATCAGGATCTCCGTATTTCATTATCCTGTAAGAACCTGCATTGTTTGTCTTCATTCCAGTGCCATCAGTACCGAGTTCTGCATACTGAATGCCCGAAATATCAATGTCAGGAATCTTATTATGTATGCGGTGCCATATGGTGGTATAATCACCATATTCTGGTATTATCCCACGATTAACAAGTGATCTTGCCATTCCTTCGAGGCCACGGTAATCCAGATACTGGTGCCATATCATCATGAACTGCATGAACGATTCCGGGAAGAGGAATGGCGATCCCCTTTTACCAAGATTCATTTTCTCAAGTTCAGAGTCCCACTGATCCACGAAATCAAAATCAAAGAAGAACGTCCCTCTTATGACCAGTTCCTCGTTGTATTCCTTCCAGTTTCTTCTGTCCTTGCAAGTCTTTCCCCATCTCGATATTTATGGCACCTATTTAATACGGCTATACATAGCCGTATGATAGCAAAAAGGTATTTATGCCCTTCCATTATAATATTTCATGAAGACTGCAATTCTGCTGAAGATCCATGCCAGCTATAAGTCCGGGGAAAGGAAGAGTTCTGTTGACAGGATGCTGCGTAAACTCTATGGATATGATGATCCTTCCAACTATTCAAAATACCATTATCACAGGGAAGGATTGCTGGAAACAATTCCCTCGGTAAGGTATGAGAAAGGCCTGGTCATGATCAGGGAGGAAGATCTGGATACCGTTGTATCCTTTATCAAGAAATACAATGCTGATTACATGAAATGGAAAGTAATTCCAGAAGAGGAAGAAATGAAGCAACTCGGACTACATGTTGCTTAAGTATTTATTCAACACAGCATAATCAAAGAAACATATATTTGCATTTATCCGGAAAATAAACTACTTTATTCTCCCTGTGCATTCACCCATAAATTTCCCCATAATTCCATGGTTTTCATGAAATAATTCATAATAAAGAGTGGAATGTTCAGAACTTGGTACTAGAATCGCCACTGCCTGTCAACCGGAATTTTGGCGACATCAGGCTTATATATTTTATATAAATAGGGGCTAACTTACGGTCTATGTATGAAAAACCTTTCCATCTTCGGAAGAAGCCTGAATAATCCTATTGTCAATACTATTTCTTACGCTGAGTTTATTAGGGCCTTTGGCCAGTATGTAGTATGGATAATCATGTCTATCTACCTTTACGAGGTCAGGGGGCTAACCTATGTAGATGTAGGTATAGTTGCCCTTGCCGGTGGACTGCTTAGTTTCCCTGCCTCACTGGCATGGGGAAGTCTCGTTGACAGGATTGGAAGGCGTCTGGTTGGACTCATGGTGCCAACTGCGAATATAATTATATTTTCAGGAATGTTCTTTGACATATTTCTCGGTGGCCCAACCTGGATTCTTATACTGTTCTATGTCATCACAAATCCGGTAAGTTCAGCCCAGTACATAAATGACGGAGCCTTAATTTCAGATACTACTGAGGAATCCGACCGCGTTGAGGCATTCAGCAGGACAAGGGTGGCAGGCAACATAGGTATCGGATTGGGGCTAGTGATTGGTGGAATCATTGCAACGTTCAATTACTCCGCAGTCTTCGTTGCGCCAGCAGTTGGTTCTCTTATTGAGTTCATACTTTATTTCTACAGGATAAGGGATACCAGAAATCAGAGTACAATTGAACAGTCGGTGTCGACTAGCCACAGAATCTTCATTCCCCGTAATGATCTTTTTTTCATTGCTGCAGCCATACTCACCGCCAGCGCATATTTTGTTTCCGGCATGTTTGAAAGTCCAATAACACCACTTTTCCTCTCCTCAAAATACGGTTTTGCAACCTATTACATAACTGCCCTGTTTGCAATAAATACTGTTGTGGTGATCCTTTTTCAGAATTCCATCAACGTGGTCACAGGAAAGTGGAAAGACTCTCTCAGGATCTCATCCGGCCTCGCACTCTATGCTGTAGGATATTTAATAATCGGATTAACGCCCTTTTTCCCTGTAGTGGCTATGGCCATAATTGTTCTAACTCTTGGAGAAAATCTTCAGGTTCCTGCTACCATGGCTTTTATAACAAGGCTGGCACCACAGAATCGGAGAGGGGGTTATCTGGGATTCGCATCGGCCATTGGAAGTCTGGTCTACCCATTCAGACCACTTGTGGGAACAATTATCCTTGCAGCACTGATATTCAGTCCTGTTGAGCTGTGGGGTACCTTTTCCCTGATGTGCGCTGCAATATCAGTGATTTTCCTCCTGTTCAGCATAAGCCACCGTGCAGGTAAAGGGCAGGAAGTGAGCACCCATGCTAACATTAAATGATAATATAGTGCTTCAGGCTATTTTCCATACACATATAATACATTCTTGATGTCAATCATGGTAACTATAACCTGATTTTTAGGTAAAAATTATATAGAAATATGAACTATCTTACAGATTATCGCCGATGATATACAATAAACAATTTAAAGTAGAAGAGACATTGCCTTTTCTCGATGACATTGTTGCACAATGGTTCAATAATAAATATAGTGATTTGAGCGAACCACAGAGAAAGGCAATACCCCTTATACATGATAAGAAAAATGTGCTGGTATCATCCCCTACCGGAACAGGAAAAACACTTACTGGTTTTCTTTCCATAATAAATGAACTTTTTAAAAAGGCGAGGAACAATGAGCTTGAGGAGAAAATATACTGCGTGTATATATCACCATTAAAGGCACTGGCAAATGACATTAACAAAAACCTTAATGAACCTCTTTCCGAGATATATGACCTGGCAAGAGAAAAGGGTCTGGATATTCCAAAGATCAAAGTTGCAGTCAGATCTGGGGACACTGCCCAGAACGACAGGAATAAAATGCTCAAGAAGCCCCCACACATTATAATAACCACTCCTGAGTCCTTTTCACTGGCAATAACTGCAACAAAATTCAAGGAAAAATTTACTGGAGTAGAATACGTAATACTGGACGAGATACATGAGGTTTCATCTACAAAGAGAGGTTCATTGCTCTCATTTAACCTTGAAAGGCTAGAAAACTTGTCTCCCGGATTTGTCCGCATCGGATTATCGGCCACACAGGCACCTCTGGAGCTTATAGGGACATATCTCTGTGGCTATAATGGAGAAAGAAAAAGGGATTTTGAAATAATTGAAGTAAACACCAATAAATATCTTGACCTTAGCATAATCACACCTGTGAAGGACCTCACACTGGTGAGCTATGAGGTCGCCAATGAGAAGATGTATGATATACTCGTTGATCTTGTAAACAGCCATAAGACAACGCTTATATTCACAAATACCAGAAGCTCAACTGAGCATGTTGCAATGAGGCTCAAGGCCAGAGGAATAGAAAATATAGAGGCACACCATTCCTCACTGGGAAAACAGACAAGAATAGAAGTGGAGAACCGCCTCAAGGACGGGGAGTTAAAATGTGTGATAACATCCACATCGCTTGAACTGGGAATAGATATTGGATATATTGATATGGTTATACAGATAGGAAGCCCCAAATCGGTATCCAGGGCACTGCAGAGAATAGGCAGGTCTGGCCATGGGGTTAGAGATTTATCACTGGGCAGGTTTATAGTTTTTGACCTTGATGACCTCATGGAATGCGCTGTCATGACAAAGGCTGCATATGACCATGAAATAGACAAAGTCACCGTTCCTGAAAATCCACTGGACGTCCTCTCTCAGGGGATAATAAGCATGTCCCTTGAAAAAACATGGGGAGTGGATGAGGCATATAACATTATAACCAACTCATTTTCATTTCACACTCTGAAATATGATGATTATATTGCAACTATAAACTACCTTTCGGGAAGAATAGAGGGGAATACCTTATTTTCCAAAATCTGGTACGATGAAGAAGAAAAGAAATTCGGCAAGAAGGCAAGTACACGGATGATCTATTTCATGAATGTTGGAACCATACCGGAAGAGGCTAATTACAATGTGGTAAACGAAAAGGGCAGAATGATAGGACAACTCAGCGACAAATTTGTTGAAAGGCTCAAAAATGGTGATATTTTTGTCCTGGGAGCCAAAACCTATATGTTTTTAAGAGTTTCGAAAAACAACATTACAGTAAAAACTGCCACAGGAATGAAGCCCACTGTCCCGTCATGGAGTGGCGAGCTTTTGCCAAGGAGCTATGACCTGGGCATTTTAGTGGGTGAATTCCGCAAATCTCTGTACGAACGAATTAAAAATGGAGAGGAAACAGAGAAATGGCTTATGGAAAATTACAGAGTGGATTCCTTTGGGGCTAAGAGCCTTATATCCTATATTAAAACGCAGGGCAATTTTTCCATACCTACTGAAGACTCCCTTTATATTGAAGGGTACATAGACAATGACCTTTACAGCATTATATTCCATATACCCCTGGGAAGGCGTGTAAACGATGCATTGTCCAGGGCCTATGGGCTTGCCGTGTCCAACAAATATGGTGTAAACACAAGAATAAGCGTCAATGACAATGGATTCACAATAACGCTGAACAGAAGAGTGCCAATAAAGGATATTGTGGGGCTTTTGACGCCTTCAAATTTCAGGGATCTTGTGGATCGGTCCATAGTAAACACAGAGCTCTTTAAGCAGCGTTTCAGGTACTGTGCAACCAGATCTCTCATGGTTTTGAGAAAGTACAAACAGACAGACATATCCGTGGCCAGGCAGCAGCTCCGCAGTGACAGGCTTCTCAGAATTCTGGAAGAAATGCATAATTTTCCCGTCATAAAGGAAGCATTCAATGAGGTAAAATATGATGTTATGGATGTTGAACGTGCTGCATGGTATGTAAACGATGTAATATCAAAAAAGCATTACATTATCAGGGATTATTCCACGGAAACAAGCCCATTTTCATATAACCTAATTCTCTCAGGGGTTTCTGACATAGTGCTCATGGAGGACAGATCCAGATTATTGAAAGAACTTAGAAGCAAACTGCTGGACAAGATATATGGAACCGAGGGGATTGATTTCCTCATAAAGGATTCAAAGCTTGTGGAGAATTATTTTAAAAATAAGATTCCGGCAATTAACAGCATTGAAAGTTACATGGAATTTGCAGAGCATTTTCTTTATATTGATCCATTCAAGAAAAAATTCAATTCTCCACTGGATTACACGGAAATGGATATAGAGGACATGACTGAGGAACTTGTGGAATCAGAAAAAATCAGATACTGTTTCATAAGATCTGACCAGTGGGTATTTAATGAATACTATGGAATAGTATACAACCTGTTCAGAAAGGATATTGAACTTAACAGGAGGGATAAAGAAGTTTACGATTTAATAAACAACTCAACTTTCAATGAACTTAAAAAGTCAGGAATAGGTGAACAGGATTTGAAGGATAGCCTGATAAAACTGGAATCAGGATATCACATAAGAAAAACAGTTAAAAAGGGAATACAGTATTATATAAGAAATGAAGAAAAGCCTGAAAAATCAGAAGATGCAATGAAGCATGCCATATCCCTTGTACTTTCGTCCTTTGGCCCACTTTCATTTGATGAATTGCTTATCAGGCTTCCTGTGAATAATGAGGAACTTGAGTCCGCACTTAATGAAATGACAAGAAGCGGGAAGATAATATTCGATTATATCACCCCTATATTCATGAAGCAGTACATGATGAAATCTGATTTTGAGGCCATAATAAATAATACAGAATATGACCTCTCAAGCCGGAGGATATCAAATTTCTCACAGCAGGTGGATTCCATTGACAATTACTTTAACAAATACGGCTTTGCATTTGAGGTATTCGATATAAGGGCAAGAGTAAAAAAATTCAGGGTTGAGGATCTTGAAAAGGCTGTGAAGTCAGGTTCAGTTTTTTACACTAGAGCAATAAAAAACAAATATGTGTATATTGCAAAATGGCTCATGGATGTTCTTTACTATATTAGAGAGGAGAAAAACAGCGATGAGGAGGAAAAAATACTTGATTACATTGAAAAGGGCATAGACACGGAGGAAAAGCTATCAGAAATCACAGGAATGGATACAAGAATAGTAAAAGCAATAATCAGGAATCTGCAGTACAAAATTAAAATCGTCTCAGGACACACTGGGAAAATGGAGGTATACAAACCGGAAAATGATGTTGACACAAATTTATTAATTGAAAAATACGGTCCTATAACGGCAAGAGAGATCGCAAGGTTCTTCTGGTTCAATCCCGCAAAACTGGATTATACAAGACTATCACCTCTTTATTTTAAAAATGAGATTTATTACGGTGATATACCAGATGCGCCTGAGAATACATCAATAATAGTTATGAAGAACGACCCGGTAAGCATATATCTTGGTAAATATATCAGAAATGATGATTATAATGCAAGGTTCATCTACCACGGAAATGAGGAATCTATGTTTTACATGGAAGAAAAGGAACCGGGGATGTGGATTGACAATATAGATTTTGAAAGTGGAAAGGTATCTGACTTTCTTGACACACTTCAGCACGACACATATAGACTTGGCATAGACTCCATAATAATCAGGACCCAGAACAGGGAACTCATGGAAGCGGGAATAAAACACGGTTATAAGGCAGCAGAAAACGTTATTTACACAGGAAATTTTGATGTGGTTAACATGACCATTGCCGATCTTCTCTCCCTGTCGGTGAACAGGTACAGTTCCAGAAATGGAACCATGAATTATAATGAATTGAGCAAGGTATTTTTAGGGATTAGAACAGATATGGAGGCTTATTATACTGGAATCAGGACTGTTGAACTGAATAATTACTACAGTTCCATGCTGATTTATAACTTTGAGGGACCATATAATGTGCCAGCATACGGAACCAAAAATGTGATAGCGTTATATAAGGCCATAAAGAAAAGGGAACTGACTGAAGCAGAGGAAACTGTTTACAAATACCTCATATCCAGAAGCATGTCTGAGAATGAACTTATCAAATCGATTAAAATGAATTCTTTCCTGGTCAAAGAAACGGTAAAATCACTTTACAGGATGAATGCAATAGCTAAAGACAAATCAAGGAAGTATATTCCTATAAATGATGAGTACACCAAGTTAGAGGCAATTGAAATCCTCCTCAGGGAGCTTATCAGGAGAATAGGTTTCTTTGACATATCAATATACAGGAATATTGCAGGTATCTACAGCGATGTGGAATACAATCTCTCTGTTGGAAAACTGATGAAAGAAAAAATTATAAAAGAGGCCTTGATGCCTGTTGAAAATCGAATAATATATATGGGCACCGATGTTTTGGATCATGAGGTTAAACACAGGATCTCAAGAATAATCCCCCCGAAAGATATCGTTATGCTTATTTTTTCTGATTATATTAAATCCAAGTTCCATTCCACGAATAGCTACCTGTTCTTTATGGATGATTCCGTGAAACTTTCCTTTTCAGTGAAAAAGAGTGGAAAATACCTGACTGTTAAAGGCGTAACAGGCGATTCAAAATACAGAGATTCAGCAAAAACCGAATTCAACAATACCGGTTATATAATTTCAAGTTAGTACAATTCTTAATAATGAGTTTTATGGGGAGAATTCCTCCTGAAGCTCAAGTATCACCTCATTCATAACTTCTTCCAGTGTCATGCCGTTGTATTCACGCAAGCCGCCCATATCAGTTCTGAGCTTAGCGCTGTAGCCGTTTTCATCCTTTTCAAATTCTATATTACAAAGCAGCTCTTCCATGCCAATCACTCCATAATTACCCACTGTATTTAAAAATTGTTATTTGTACTGCCGTAAAAGCCGAACATTATGTCCGACACATTGTTTCCAGTCCTTCCGGTTATAATGGCCCCATGCGATTCTGACAGTGCAGTATAGCTATCGTTGTTTTCAAGGTAACTGGCAAGGTTATCTATTCTTGTTGAATTATCAACTATTCCACCGGCAGCAATGCTTTTCCCGTCAATGCCATCGGTGCCCATAGAAATGAAGAGAAAGTTTTCATTTTTCCCCATATATTCCATCATCCTTGAAACCAGCTCTTGATTTCTTCCACCATTTCCGTTTCCAGTAACGTTGACCGTTGTTTCACCACCACAGACAAACCAGAATCCCTGGCCCTTGATATTGTACAGCCTTTTCAATATATCTGTTATATCCTGTGACACAAGCTTTACATCTCCATTAACATTGCTCCCAAGGTTAATTTTCTCACCCTCTAGATTAGAATACAGAGAGTTCACAAAGTCAAGGTTTTTAAGTATTATGGTATTTTTTACCTTCAAAAAATATTTATCCTCCAAATTTCCTGACACAGCCTTTTCTGCAAGGATATTTTTCAGTCTGTTGTCATTAATATATTTATTTGCCATTTCTCTGATATTCACCTGTGCTGCTGGTTTAACAAGAGGGCCAGAGGCAATAATATTTAAATTATCGTATACAACATCAGAGATAATAAATGCCCGGACACTGGCAGGATAAAGAAATCTGGCAAGTTTCCCATTCTTAACTGATGAAAGTGTTGAACGTATATGGTTTAACACATAAATATCCCCGTCATTATCCATGACCTCACTGGATATTCTTCTTATATCATCCATATCAATTCCATTCTCGGGTATCTCGAAAAGTGATGAACCACCACCTGATATGAGTACTATTACAAGGTCATTTTCTGTTAATTCCTTTATACGTGATAGTAATTTTATGGATGACTCCACTGAAAGGTTGCTCACATATGGATGTGTCCCCCTTAAAATTTCCAGTTCGGGAAAAATTTCATCATGCTTCTCATCATCAGGAATTATAATGCCTGCGTATGAAAGCTTTCCCATTACCCTATCCCTTATTCCAGCGTACATATTGAATGAAGCTTTCCCAAATCCTATTATGTATACCCGGGCATAGCTATTCAGGTCAACATCAAAGTTACCTGCCATCACGTTGCCAGGGTTAAGTTTGTTCATTACCTGTACTATTTTTTCAAGGGCATACTTTCTCATGGGACTGGTTCCCACATCATCCATGTTAAGGATTTGCATGAGTTCGTATATAATTAATGATTTTAACTTTTTTCAATGTCCAATATTAAGGTAATAGATCATTACCATAAGGATGGAAATTTTACTATGATCTGAAAAACTATATATTTTCTATATTATACGATATTCGTAGTCAATTAAAATACGTATTCAGTACAAAAATTAAAATATAATTCAGCTATTAACTTTTACGTGATAAAGGAAGAAGTTTTTCGTCCCAAAAGGGAATATAAACACCTTGGATATAACCAATTGTCATTGAGGCATGCCGTATCACAGGCAGTGGGTCTGAATGCCCCTGGAGGGACGATCGTCCTTTATGTGGCAGGAACCGCAGCACTGCTAACGAGATCG
>JAKBQO010000025.1 GCA_021835185.1 Thermoplasmata archaeon | reverse complement strand
CTTTGTACCTGTAAGTTTCTGGTCAGCAACAAGAACCAGCTTAACTGCCACGTTGTAAAGATCACTGGTTTTTACATCTGTGACTATATCCAGCCTTTCTCTCCTTCTCCTTACCATTCTTCTTATCGTATCATCGCTGACTTCGTGCCCTATGAATTTAGTAGTGCATCTTTTGCCTTCACAGTTGTCTATCTGGAATAAAACCATAGAGCTAGCTTTCTTAAAATTTCCGGTAAAAGTTGATACAGGAACCGCTATAGTCCTATTTATCATATACTTAGGGTCAGCACTGGGGCTTAACCCGATTTCCTTTTCTCCAAAATATGATGGAGCGACGATTGTGTACCACGATTTCTCCTTCCATTTATCCTTTGTAGTTGACCTTCTTCTATCTGCCATTAAATCCCTCTTATTAATTGAGCTTAATCTACTAGTGAAATACTTTATTGCTTATAAATTTATAATGTTTTCTAAATATGGGATAAACATTATTGCAGGAATAGATACATTTCCCGGAATTGAAGCCATAAAATTATAAATTAAAATTATGTTCTATCAATTGCTGAGGTCATGCAATGGGCTCCGCCATAGCCGCCTGTTATTTCACTTAGGTCTATTTTTATCACATCTATCCCGCTTTTTGCCATTGCATCGCTGTCCGGGAACATTTTTCCACTTTTCAATTCCATATCTTTTATTATTTTCTGGCGTGTATCAGTGTCAAAAACATTCTCTGCAAGGAGCTTTTTTATTACTTTTGAAGAGTCAATTGCCACTATTTTCCTATCAGACAGCGTCAAAAAATTGGAAGAGTATGAAAGCTGCTCACTTATACCAAGATTAATAAATTCATAGCCTTCCCCTTTCAGGAAATCATAAAGCGTTGTTTCTGTTTCCTGTGCATAATGCCCTTCCCTATCCCTTGTATATATCTTTGCCCGGGCTACCCTGGCAAGCTCAACGGATGTGATAGCCATTCCCTTTGCAGGTATATTGAAATAAGTATCCAGATGCATATTGACCATTACATCATGCCCGTCCATAAAATCGTATAAAGGATTGGTGATAATTGCTACCGTGGGAAAATTGAAAATTCCTGAATTGATTGCTTCCATTGCACCGGTTTCGTCTGTCCTGTTTCCCGTACCTATTAGGCAAAAATCCCCACAGGGTATGAAATCCCCACCTTCAAAATACCCCTCTGTAATTTTTTTGGTTTTCGCCCCAAGGATTTCACTGAATACGAATGATGTGATATCAGTTTCTTTTCTCCTCTGCTGCATTTTCATTTTTCCTAAAAGTACTCCGGATGATACAGCCTGCTGGTCACGCATGAAATAAAGATTGGCAAGTGGGAGGTTGGAATAAACCCTTGGATACTGTATTCCGGGAACGTACTCTTTAAGGTCTATTGATGGCTCCATTATCAATGCCTGGAACAGGGAAAGCGGGTCAACATATTTTATATTCTTTTCCATGTCTTTTTTTGCCTCCTCTACTGATTCCATTGTACCGTAAAAATTTACCAGCGCCATTATTTTTTCTTCCAGTTTTTGGCGGAATGACGCTTTTTTTTCTGCTTCGTCAACGATTAAATTTTCAAGAAGGTCAACTTTTACACCATTTTCCCTCAGAGTATCTTCAAGATTCTGGTGTTCTTTATTTGCAATGGAATAGTTAAACGGTCGCTCAAATAAAAATGGTTTAGGTGCCAGCATTGCATATGTTATTTCTGTTCCTGGCCTGTGCATTATAACCCTGTTTAAGTGCCCCCATTCTGATTTTATTTCCATGGAAGCGTATCGCAAGAGCTTTAAAATGTTTTTCACAGGGGATAGAATACGCCTTCGTATTTGTAGAGGTTTACTTCTTTCTGCTTAAAAGGGCTGCGGAATGTAATAATTTCAAATGTTCTGGAATTCATAAGCTGTGATTCATTATCTGTACTCGATAAAACTATAAATTTAGTTGCTTCCGGTTCTTTCATTACTATTCTGTATGTAGCCCGGAAGAATTCCTTTGAACTTACTGTTAAAGTACTGCCATTGTGTATATCCAGAAGCTCTATTGTATTTGGCTTGATATTCTTGACCATATAATATGCTTTATTATATACCACAGAACCTTTCTGAAGGTCCAGTATACGTACAAGATGAGTGTACCGGAATAGGTCTTTGCTATCCTTTCGCCCGGCAAGTGATTTTGTTATTTTCATATTGCAAAAATAATCAAGTTCCATCAGCTTGTCAATCTTTACAGCATCCTCTTTTTTACCGAGGTATATATCAAGACCTTCCTTTAATGTGTCAATTCTGGAGATAAAGGAGTTTGGATCCTGTTTGTTGAGGTTTTTCATAAATTTAACTATCGTATCCTTTGCCTCTTCAAGTATCTTCCCGTATGCAGTTGTATAAGTCCTTAACTGTATCACAGATTCGTAATAGGATCCTGTAACCTTGTTGCAAACCGGGCAGCTTTCCTTATAAGTTTTAAGGTTTATAGATATTTCCTTCTCCACGTCACCGAGATTCCTGTCTTCCACTACTAACTCCATGGATATCTCATTTTCACCTATATTGTATGATGTTACACTGGATATCTTATCTTCCTTATCCATAATTACATGTGAAGTGGCACTTTTAATTATGTATTTATCAGCATTGTCGTAATGCCATTTTTTATTAAGCCTCACTGCACCACATTTAGGGCACACAGTAAGGTCCATATTATCTGATTTAAGGTGGATTTTATCGGAAAGGCAACTCCTGCATAGTCCAAGTTTATACGCCTCATTTTCACCGCATAGGATACATTTCATAATATTTCATATTACTACAGGCTATTTAACACTTGATTAGCTTTTTCAGTTCATCCATATTCTTAACGATATAACATTTATTGGTATCGCATACGGAGATTTCATTACTGCCGTCTTTCAGGAAGAAGTAGTTATAGGGATAGTGCTGTTGCAGGTATTCCATAACTTCTGGAGATGAAGTAGAAACCTTATAGAAATCAACCATATTAAAGAAATTCGAAATTGTATATGTAAAGAACATGGGTTGCATTTCTATGTCCTTTGATACGGCATTGATTGATTTCTCCAGTTCCACCCTATATTTATCATCAATATAGTTAAAAACAATCATGTTGCCGATCTCAAAGGAAAAACCGGATGGTATGGCATTGTCATAGGATTCCTTAAGCCTTACAAGCAGGTTTCCCATGCCGTTATAGAAACCACCAGAGGTTTTATCATAAAATGTATCCATAATTGTTTTCTGGAGATCGCGGGCATAGTCAAGATATATGTCATTTAAGGATGCTTCGTATAATGATAGGAGGCCAGAAACCATAAATGAATAGTCATCAAGCATGCCATTAATAGATGATTTTCCATTCCGGTAGGAGTGCATCAGCTTTTTATCTGTATACATATCGTTCATGATAAAATCGGCTGACCCTTCAGCAGTGTTGAGCATGTCTTTATCATTAAAAATCATGGAAGCTATGGAAAGTGCTTTTATCACAAGGCCGTTTATATCGGTTAGAATTTTATCATCTGTTAATGGTTTTATCCTTTTTTCCCTGCTTTTCTTCAATGCTTCAAGCTCGTTTTTATAGAGTGTTGTTGGATCACCCTGTATATCCCTGCCCATATACAGTATATTTCGCCCTGTCTGGCGGGAATTTGCATCGTAGAAATTGCCTTCTGGCAGTATATTGAAGTCATAAACAAATTTCTTTCCTGCATTTTCTACCAGCTCTTCATATGTCCATGTATAATACTTTCCTTCCTGGCCTTCAGAATCCGCATCCATAGCTGTATAAAATCCCCTTGAAAACATTTCCTGTTTCAGGAATTTATATATTTCATAGACAACATTTTTGTAGAAAGTATCACCGGTAACATCATATGCATATGAATATGCAATTATTGCCATTGCCTGGTCATATGTCATCTTTTCGAAGTGCGGGATTCGGAAGAATGGATCGGTTGAATATCTATGGAATCCGCCTCCAACATGGTCATACATGCCCCCTATATACATCATGCGCAGTGAATGTTTTACCATTTCCAGGGCTTCTTCTTTTCCATGTGCTTTATAATAGTTCAGCAGGAAAATAATATTATGGAATGAAGGAAACTTCGGTGCGTTCCCGAATCCTCCGTATTCACTGTCATAATTTCTTTTAAGTGACTCATAGGTAGCTTCTATGGCTTTTTTATAATCCACAGGAGAATTGTTTTCTTCTTTCCTCTCCATGTTCCTTAACCTTGATATGGCTTCATCGCCATTTTTTTCCATTTCGCCCCTCTTATTCTTCCACAGATAGTCAATATTTTCTGCTAATTCCATTATGCCTATCATGTTATTTCTGGAAACCCTCGGTATATAGGTAAATGCAAAAATTGGTTTTCTATCAGGAGTGAGTATCACATTCAGTGGCCATCCGCCTGTCCCTGTCATTACCTGGCTAAATGTCATATAGAGGCTATCCACATCGGGCATTTCCTCCCGGTCGACCTTTATGCATACAAATGTACTGTTCATCCTTTTAGCGACTTCAGGGTCAGTGAAGCTCTCCTGCTCCATAACATGGCACCAGTGGCAGCTGGAATAACCTATACTGAGAAATACAGGCTTATCCTCTTTTTTAGCCAGGTTAAAGGCTTCATCAGACCATGGATTCCAGTCAACAGGATTATTTGAATGTTCCAGCAGGTATGGGCTATTTTCATTTGCAAGTTTATTCATAATCTGTCATGGCATTTTTATAAATCAATCTATCGATTTTAAAATTACAATATTTTATGAATATGTAGCTCCAGAAGATAAAAACTTATTCATTAATTTATGTTTCTATATGCGCCTACGGCTATTTAGGTTCTAATACTGAACATTATATGTAAGCCTGGCAAACATTAAAATCGGAGTTATGGGAATTCAATACCATGTATTGTTTCTCAGTTTGGAACTGATAGCCCGCCATATTTTAGTTTCCAGTAGTTTTAATTTGATAGCAAAAAGGATTTTTCAGGCCATCATTATACATATATGAACCGGATTATATATCAAAATTTCAATAGAATTATAAACCATTTAATAATATATTGGCTATGAAGTATGTTATACTTATAAGGCACGGGGAAAGCTATACAAATAGAAACGGGATACTTTCCAGTGAGCTTAATAGGTATAGATTAACAGAAGAAGGGATTGAACAGGCCAGATTTACTGGAGAGCAGCTTAATGGGCTAAAGTTTGATGGAATAATATCAAGCCCTATTTTGCGTGCGGTAGAAACAGCCAATATAATTAATCAATACCTGAATCTTGAAATTAAGACCGATAACAGGGCCATTGAATCAGATTTTGGGGAGTATAATGGCAAAAGGATAGTGGACATACCTGACAAATCCCGCGATGAACTTGGTATGGAATCCTTCGAATCCCAGACCAGCAGAATGATTGACCTTATAAATTCGTATACTGGAAACTACATAGTGGTAAGCCATTCTTTTCCTATAAGATGCGTACTGGCAAACTACCTGAAACTGGGTGAAATAGAAAGCTTTGGCCTGGACATAAGGCACGCGTCCATGTCTGTCATCAATGTAGAGAAAGAAAAAATTCTCGCTATAGGGTCTCTTCTTTTATCACCTGAAATCAGGAAGATCTTTAAATGATCAGTTAGATTTTACCGGTTTCCCGTGGGGGCACGTCTGTGGGTTTCCAAGACTTGTGAAAAGCTTCTGTATTGATGTGTCATCCATGAGGTAATCTATTTTTTCTATCTGTTCACATGCCCTGTCGGAATTTACGCCACTTTTGGTAAGCATTACTTCCAGTGTCCTGTGTGCCATAATTATTTCACTGTAAATTGTGTTGCCATATGGTGTTAGATAGATAACCCCGTTTTTTCTCTCTATAATTTCCTTTGATTCTAACCGCTTAATCAGTTCGTATGCTGTAGGAGGTTTGATATTTAATATTTCAGCTATATTGAATAACCTTAATGGAAAGCCAGAACTGTCGTGGATGGCTACTATACAATCCCTTTCTTTCCTGGTAATATTATATTCCATGATTATTAGTATAATACTAAAATATTTAAACTTAACTTTAAGCACTCACAGCCACATATTACTGTCATTTATGTTATCTATGAATTCTCTGCTTATGCCTTTCTGTACCAGGTAATATTTATTGGGTATTATTTCCAGTTCAATTGCATTGTTGATTATTTCAGCTAAAGGCACATACCTTATGCCCCTGTATGAAAAATTGCCGAATATCCATGGAGGTATATCGAAATAATTCGGTATTCTGTGTGGAATTGCCTTTTCAAGTGTTTTGTCTAGTATTGATGCTATTCTCTCATTGTAATACCATTTTTTAAAGAAAAGATTGTTGCTGGCTCTGGGCTCGTACACATCCCATTCTATTCCATGCCTTATTTCTTTCCCTATGAAAACTGCATTTCCACCAAAATCGTCTATTTTAGTCCTTGGCGGATCTTCTTCTATGCCTGTAACTGCGTTTATAACCTTTATATGCGGATTGGCTTTCATTTTTATATAGTTCCCAATCAGTGACTCCAGCTCTGTAATCTGGCTTACAGATAATTCATAATCATTTTCCAGCTGGGCAGATAGATCTACGTAATATTCTACCACAGAATTATCAGGCGGGTTGTTTATGAGTTTAAGATAATAAAAATAACGCTCCCCATTCATGCCAATCACGATATAATAAATCAAAGGGAATATTTAATATTATCGTTATACCGGATGGTTTTTAAATGAAAAAAAGTGTAGCCAGCAATTTAAATATTGGAAATGTATTATCAAGAAATGAAGATAGGCGTTATTGATAATGGTGGCCAGTGGACCCATAGAGAGTGGAGAGTTATCAGGTCATTTGGCGTGGATTCCGAAATATACCCTAACACAGTTGATAACACAAGCCTGGACGGGCTTGATGGGCTGGTGCTTTCAGGAGGGCCTGCAAGTATTGACTCTGAGGTGGGGAAACTTGGATATATAAAACAATATATAGAAACCCATAGTTATCCCATCCTTGGCATATGTGTTGGAGCACAATTTATCGCCCTTAATTCCGGTGCAACTGTAAGCAAAGCAATTCATCCTGAGTATGGAAAAAAGAAGGTTACATTTATTAAAAGTGAATCAATATTTACCGGCATACCTGAAACCATTAACGCCTGGGAAAGCCATAACGACGAAATTAAGAATTTATCCGATGAATATGTTCTCTGTGCCTCATCAGATACATGCAAGGTGCAGGCTTTCTACCACAAAACCAAAGATATTTTTGCAGTCCAGTTCCATCCTGAGGTAAATAATACTGAGCATGGAACTGAAATTTTCAAGAATTTTATTGAGGTTTGCAGGAAATAAGTGATAATAAATGTTAATATTAAAATCAGAGGAAATATCCGGGATTCTGGATGAAAAGAACCTTATAGCCTTTTTTGGAAAAGATCGGATAAACCTTCCAAAGAATTCATTTATCGAACCTGGAGACATTGTAAGGTTAAAAAACAGAGAATTTATAGCATTGAAGCCAGACTCTCAATTTTTTAATGAAATTTCCGGAAGAAATACCCAGGCAGTATTGCCACTGGATACATCTTACATAATACATGCTGCGGGAATACTCCCCGGTACATGCATCCTTGAAGCTGGCGCTGGAACAGGGTCTTTAAGCTACTCAATCCTGAAAGCAATAGGAAGTAAAGGCAAACTGGTTACAATGGATATAAACAAAAGCACTATAGATATTGCAAGGGGCAACGTGGAGAGATTTATGCTACCGGATAACTGGGAGACCATTCATGGAGATATCAGGTCAGATAATTTGCCTGGCAAATATGATGCTGCTATACTTGATATACCTGATCCATGGGATGCGGTAGAAAATATGAAGAAACATATCGTGCCGGGAGGCTACCTTGTTACTTACTCTCCCAATTTTAATCAAGCAGAAAAGAATGTTATAGCCATGAAGAAGCTAAATTTTTATGTGCTGGAAACAGTGGAACTGATAAAACGCAACATTATTGTTCGGGAAAATGCAACCAGGCCCGATAACAATATAATAGACCATACAGCTTTTATATCCATAGGAGTCCGGACTTCCTCTATATAAAACAATAAAGTTTAATTTGATACGTCAGGATTTTAATCTACATCATCTATTCCGAGCTTTTTGCTAATTTCCTTGTAACGGTTTCTGATGGTTACCTCGGTAACTCCGGACACACGGGCAACATCCTTCTGCGTACGCTGTTTACCGTTTTTCATGGCTGCGATGTATATGGCTGCAGCAGCTATGCCAGTTGGCCCCTTTCCAGTAGATAGACCTGATTCTCCGGCAAGCCTGATTATATGCTCGCTGTCCATTATAACCTGCTTGTCCAGGTCCAGTTTATTGCAAAACTGTGATACATATGAATATGGAGTTGTTGGCTGTAGATTAAGTGCCAGTTCCTTGGCAAGATGGCGGTAAGTTTTTCCAATTTTTTTCTTATTGACCTCGGAAACCTTTGAAATTTCATCAAGTGTTCTGGGTATATTGATCATCCTGCAGGATGCGTAAATGGATGCGCATACAATGCTTTCTATGCTCCTTCCCCTGATAAGGTTTTTTTCAACAGCCTTTCTATAAATCAGTGCAGCACTTTCTTTGATATCTTTCGGAATTCCAAGTTTTGCCCCGTCCTCATTTAAAACCTGGAGCGCCAGTGCCAGGTTTCTTTCGGCAGCATTGCTAACCCTTATCCTCTGATGCCATTTCCTTACACGGTATATCTGCGACCTGTTTTTATGCGGAATCCGCTTTCCATAATAGTCCTTATTTGACCATGATATTTCTGTAGCAAGCCCCTTGTCGTGGCTTAAAAAACTCATAGGTGACCCGGTTCTTGACCTCTTCCCATCCTGTTCAGAATCAAATGCACGCCATTCAGGCCCCTGATCTATCAGGGAATCTTCTATAACAATCCCACAATCATAGCATGTCAATTCACCCCTGTCATAATCCTTAACCAAATGAATTGACCCGCATTCAGGACAATTCTTAACTTCATCTGTTTTCATAGACACACCCAAATATTAAAATAGATATTACATTAAGTATTAAAGTTTTATTATATTTTGGAGCTAAAATTGGCTATAAAAATTTACTGATAAACTGTATAACAATTAAGTAAATGCCGTAATATACATGTTTATACACGAATATTTTAATATCATAACAGGTAGTTTTAATAATATTACGTAATGCTTATATACTCAATTTGCATATAGAGGTGTATATGAAAACTGAGTGCACAATAGTACATAAATTCAATAATGAGGTATTATTGAGGGTGAATGACTGTATCGGACTCCATAACAAACTGGTTAATGAATATGATGCCGTTATAGGAAAAGTAACAAAAATATTAGGCCCTGTATCAGGTCCATATGCACTCGCATATATAGCCAGCAAGGATGATAATATCCAGAAGGTATATATTAAATGTTAAGGTGATAAAATGGCAACAGAAAAGAAAAAAAATATTTATGAGATAGACAAGTGTCCTGAGTGCGGTTCTTCACAGTTAGTAAGAGATTATGAACGTGGTGAATTAGTTTGCTCCAACTGTGGCCTTGTCATAGATGACAGTTATATTGATGAAGGGCCGGAATGGAGGGCTTTCGACTCAGAACAGAGTGAAAGCAGGGCCAGGACAGGTTCTCCAATGACATACACGATCCATGACAAGGGATTATCCACAGATATTTCATGGAAAAACAAAGATTCATATGGGAAATCAATACCAACAAGAAACAGGGCACAGCTGTACAGGCTCAGGAAGTGGCAGAAGAGAATAAAGGTATCAAATGCAGCAGAGCGGAATCTTTCACAGGCATTGCAGGAACTGGAAAGAATGGCTTCAAACCTGAGCATACCCAATGATGTCCGTGAAACATCTGCAGTTATCTACAGAAAAGCAGTTAAGCAGAATATGATCAGGGGCAGGTCCATAGAGGGAGTCGTAGCCGGATCAATTTATGCAGCATGCAGAATTACAAATGTTCCAAGGACACTGGATGAAATTGCATCTGTTACAAGGGTAAAGAAGAAAGAAATAGGCAGGACATACAGAATTATGGCCAGATACCTGAAACTGAATATACTCCCATCAAAACCCGATGACTACGTGAACAGATTCTGTTCCAAGCTTAGATTATCAATGGAAGCCAGGAAGAGGGCTGAGGAAATATTAAAAATGGCAATAGACAATGACCTGACATCTGGAAAAGGGCCTACAGGAGTTGCAGCAGCTGCAATATATATAGCATCTCTCATCACAGGGGAAAGAAGAACCCAGAGGGCAATTGCTGAAGTAGCCGGTGTTACTGAGGTAACTATTAGAAACAGATATAAGGAACTGACAGAAAAACTCAATTTAACAATTGAGGAGTGAATTTTATAATTCACCGACTTTTTTATATGTCTCATAGTCCCTTATAATATCATCTACAAGATTGTAGATGGAACTTAATTTTACATTTATTATTTTTATTATAAGTTTATTGTTAGTGCATTCCATTTCTATATCCTGATTATTGTCCTGAATTAATGAATTATACAGTGCATTACAGTTATCTTCATCTATTGAAATGCATAGCTCCATAAACAGTAATAATAACATTCATTATAAAATTTATAATATATGATGCAATATCAGTGCAAGCGGAGGTTACCGAGTCAGGCTAAAGGTGATAGACTCAAAATCTATTCCCAAAGGGGTTCGCCGGTTCAAATCCGACCCTCCGCACTATTGTTTTCTCTTAATACTGCTTTTTTAAAAATCCATAATTTATCAGTTTCTTTATACACTACAGACCGGATTTTTATAAAATTAGGATAAAACTTTCATTTTACAGCTTTATAAAAAGTTACTGCACAACCAGAGTTTACAATAAGTTCAAAATTATCATTTCAGAGTTTAAAAAATGATAAGGAATATTCCAACATTCCAGTCAACTATTTATTAATTTATTAAATACCATAACATGTCAGATATTAAAGAATTGGAAGGCATAGCTTCTGAATTTATAGATAAAAGAGACTGGAGGAAGTTCCACACAATAAAAGACCTTGCAATGAATTGCTCTGTAGAATCCAATGAACTTTTGGAAATTTTATTATGGAGGGATAAGGAATTTGAAAATAACATATTGAATGGCAAGGACAATAAATCACTGGAAATGATAAAAAATGAAGTCTCGGATATATTGTTTTCATGCTTTGCCATTGCAGATCACCTGCATTTTAACCTTGAGGGTGCCTACAGGCAGAAAATGAAAGAACTGGATAAACGGTATGATCCGGATAAGGTAAAAGGAAAGCTGGTAAAAATACCCTCCCCGGATCATAAAAAGGAGGATTAAATCAGTAATTTATTTTTTATGTAAAGATCATAGAATCTCGTCCCTTCACCCATTAACATGTCAGGTTCGCCCTCTTCCAGCGTTTTGCCCCTGTCTATGTAATATATATAATCAGAATGTATTATAGTCTGGAGATGGTGTGCTATGATAATTATAGTTTTTCCCTCCATAAATTTGAATATTGCACTCTGAATTATAGATTCATTTTTCATATCCAGCTGTGATGTGGCCTCATCCATTATTATGATCTGCGGGTTATTAACAGCTGCCCTTAATATTGAAACTGCCTGCCTTTGCCCTTCGGAAAGATTGGACCCACGTTCACCTACATTAGCATATAACCCCAGAGGCCCGATAATGCTGTCAAGCCCGAGGCTGGAGATTTTTTCTTTTATTTCCTCTTCCGGAATGGAATAATCTGCAAATCTTATATTTTCAAGTATAGTTCCATCGAATAGGAACGGATCCTGCAAAATTACCCCAAAAAGCTTTCTGTATTCCATGGTATTAAAGTTATTTATATCCACCCCATCCATGGTTATTGTTCCGGTGTCAGGTTTGTAAAAATTCAATATAAGATTTGATATGGTGGTTTTTCCTGCGCCTGTTTTTCCTATTATTGCTATCCTCTTGCCTTTTTCAATAACCATGGAAAGATTGTCTATTATCCTCTCTTTCCCATAGGAAAATGTGACATTGTTGAATTTGAGCTTGTCCGTGAATGCAGGTATGTTAGAACCGTTGGTTGTATAATCATTTTCTTCATCTATTATGCGGTAAATTCTCTCTATTGCTATGGAGGAAGACTGGTATGAATTATAGAACTGGGACAGTTGGACAATAGGGTTGAAAAAGCTCTGGACATAGACAATAAAGGATACAAGGATTCCAATACTTATAACCCTGCCAAAAACCTCTGCACCACCTTCATAGAGTACTATCATTATACCAAGCCCTTCTATAATCTGGACTATGCTTGAAAACAGTGAGGTAAGCCGCACTGCGCGTATATTGGCTTCATAATTATTTGAGTTGACAGTTTCAAAATTATCATTGAAAACATCTTCTGTTCCGGAGCTTTTTATTGCTTTTACCCCGTTAATAGATTCTCCTACATTGCCTGTAAGCTCTGCTATCCTTCTCCTCACATTCATGTAATTGAATTTAATTCTTTTATTCATAAGAAATACAGTTGCAAGCAGCATCGGGATAATAATAACAGCGTATACTGTAAGTAGTGGGTCAAGGTAGATCATAATAAATATGGAAGCTATAATTCCAGCTATGCCTGCAACTACCTGTGGAAGCTGGAATGTAAGAAAATCTGAAAGTGTTTCAGCATCATTGGTTATCCTGCTTATAATCTGCCCGGCATTCTTGCCTGCATAGTATTTTAATGGTACGTACTGAAGATTCCTGAATGCCCTGTCTCTGAGCCCCTTTATTACGGCCTGGGATGTATTCATCATGTATTTAGTCCGCCTGTTTTCTGCTATATAATTTATTATATAAATGCCAAGATATAGTACCGCCAGAATTATAAGTATTTTAAATTTCAGGGCTATAATAGAATCTGTAGCTATACCTATTATGTAAGGCCCGATCATTGCTATTACAGATGACGCCAGTATGGCGGAAATAATTATTGTGGAATTCCTTTTATATGCAAGTATCTCTTTTAAAAGCCTGATAAAATAATTATTCAATCGCATCACCCCTGAACTTCCCGGCAAATATATCGGAGAAAGAACCATTGCTCTTTATCAAGTCCTTAATATAGCCATATTCAGTAACCCTTCCCTTTTCAATAACATATGCCCTCTCAGCCAGCATCACAGATGAAATTTTATGGCTTATTATTATGGTGGTTTTTCCTGCGATGAATCCTTGAATTGTATTCAAAAACCTGGTCTCTGTGTCCGCATCCAGATTTGATGTGGAATCGTCGAATATAATAATCTGTGGATTCCTGATTATTATCCTGGCAATAGCCATCCTCTGTTTTTGCCCTCCGGAGAGTGTTATGCCCCTCTCACCAACCGGCGTATCATAGCCTGACGGAAGGCTGTCAATGAAATCATCAAGCATGGAAAGTTTTGCTGCATTCCTTACCTGGTCATCAGTATAATCCTTTCCCATTGTTATGTTATACCTGATAGTTCCGGAAAACAGTATTGCATCCTGTGAGACTATGCCAATTTTTTCCCTTATCAGCTTGTCATCAATATCTTTTAATTCTGTTCCGTCCAGGTATGCATGGCCTGTATAGTTCTTGTATAACCCCGAAATAATATTTACCAGTGTGGTTTTTCCAGCACCGGTCTCTCCAACAATGGCTACCCTTTCACCTGGAACTATGTCCAT
>JAKBQO010000024.1 GCA_021835185.1 Thermoplasmata archaeon | reverse complement strand
ATCTGTGCCACTATTTCCTGTGCTTTTTTTACCCCATCCACACCTATTTTATCGTAGTTGCTTCCAAATGGGTCAAATTTAAATGCACTATATCCACGTGAGACAAGAGATTTTGCCTTTGAAACAAAATCTTCTGGAGAAACACAATCGGAATACCACCCGTTGGCATATCCCCTGATTTTTTCATTAAATCTGCCACCCAGCAAATTATAGATTGGTGACCCGAGGTTTTTACCTATCAGGTCCCATGATGCAATTTCAAATGCACTCAATGCTGCTGTTTCTTCAACTGATTTCGCTACGTAGAAGGCATTTCTATAGTAATCCCTTAGATTTTTTTCTATATCAAAATAATTCTTGCCCTGGAATACTCTGGCAACCTCGTTCATGCTTTCCTTCACAGGAAGTGTCATCATTGTGGTAGGCGCTTCACCGAAGCCAACCCTTCCTTCGGATGATGTGAGTTTCAGTATAAGTATTGTAGAACTCCATGGAGACGACTTTTCTTCCGGAGACCCCAGTTCATATATTTCTATGTTTTTTATAGTTTCCATGCATAATCAATTATATAATACATATTAATTTTTGGATGTAGAGAAATTATTTTTTGTCGAATTTCTTCAGGGTAAAACGCCTGTTGCTCCCGAATGGTGAAAATGGCTTTCCATTCCCAAAATAAAATTTCGAGAAGAATTCCACGTATAGAAGCCTTGCGCCCTGTATACCCGGCTCAAATACAGCTATTATTAGATTGAACAGCTGCCCTACAACCAGCACCACAACACCGATTATTATAAAATAAAATGGGTCAGATAATGTTGCCCTGAATACAGTGTCTATGACAAGGGCCAGGACAACAGATGCCAGGAGTATGCCTACAATCCTTGTGTATGAAAGTATATGTGAAATAATTGATGGAATTTCCATAAGGCTAAGTGTTCCTTCGAAAACAACTACGGTTATAAAGCCAACTATGAGCATTACATAGCCAATAAGTGAGGATGTTTCCAGGGGGCTAAGGCTGACCCTGTGTATTAGATTAAGGCCGAGTATTGCAAAGGCCCATGCCATCAGTATCCACCCGACTTTAGCCACTGCGGCTTTTCTGTGATTTATGTACGCATTGTTAATTATTCCAAGGACGAAGCCGAATGTGACAAAAGCAAGCCCGATATAACCGGAAATCATCAGCAATTCTCCAATATGTATGACCGGCACTGGAGTGGAACTGAGCCTGAATGGCACCGGATATATGGTAAATCCAAAGAATTCATTGAATACTATACCAAATATTATTGCGATTATTGAAGATGGTATAAGTGCTTTTGCGAGTGTTTTTAAAGAATTCTTTCCCATTATCATAAGAATAAATCCGGATAATTTTTTTGGTATATGGCTCTTTGCCGGTGGGTGGTCAACCCTGTGTATTATAAACAGTGATATCAGGAGGATAACAAGGCCGTACCCTGCGTCACCAACCATTAAACCGAAAAATACAGGGAAAACAAGGGCAAATATCATTGTCGGATCAAATTCATACTCCTCTGGCAATGAATAGAATCTTATGAAAAATTCGAATATTTTAAAATGCTTTGGATTCGAGAGTTTTGTTGGAGGGTCTTCCTTTGTTTCTATCTTCTGGATAAACATTGTGTTATTTGAATCTTCATTAAGCACTGAAGAAACTTTTTCATATTCAGATTCGGGAATCCATCCCTCGAGAGCAAAAGCATTTTCAGAAAAAGCAATATTGCTTAAAATTTCTTCTTCTTTCACATATATTTCAAGCTGTTCTGTTATCTGTGCCACAGGTTCATAATATTTATCTGACAATGCATTAAGGGATGATTTTATTCCCTCTATTGCGTTTGAAGCTTCATTAATGGTGTTATGGATTAATTCTATATTTTCCTTTACGGTCCCGTTCAATTCCGGGATCTTCATCATATCATAGGTTTTTGATGAAAGTATGGAAAGAAATTCTGGTTCGTTTTTTCTATTTATTGTAACGGTTGAATAGCCATTATTTAAATTGATGAATGTTGCATAATCTGTTTTGAGACTTTCAGTTTCATCTGACGATTTAATTATAAAACTTTCAACGTAATCATTATTTAATATTGATAAATCTTCACCAAAGCCCGATAATAACTCCAGTGGTTTTAAGGTAATCTTATTTTCCTGGATCTTTGCTGTAAGTTTCTCTTCATCATCTTTGAGTTTGTTTAATTCGCCGGCTATGTATATTTTTGATATATCTTCCAGGACTTCCTCCGGAGAACTGTAGTATTTTTTATGTTTAACTTCCCTCTGTGGAAGTATTGAAAGAAATCCCTTGAACCGTGATAGATTTTCAGATAAAACCTTGTAATTGGCGTTGGAGCCCTGGGTGTTGAATACCTTTGCAACCTCAGGTTCTGCATTCTCTATCTGTATAACATTTAGATCATGCATATCATCTACTATTTTATTTTTATACGTATTCAGGCCAATAATCCTGATTTTTGTCATCTTCACGGGCTTTAGCATTTTATCACATTTTAGTAATATATTCCAGAATAAGATTATACACTTTCTCTTCAAGCTTTCTGTTAGATATGTCAACTTTCATTACATTTGATCTGGCTCTCTGGGTATCAAGTGCATCAGCCATTTTCCTGCTTTCTGATTTCTTTATTTCCTCTATGGCTTTATTGTAATCATTTATTATTTGATTTTCCAGGTTTTTTGCCTTTTCATTGCATTCAGCTATTTGCTGGTTTAACTGTTTTTCCATTTCCTCCTTTAGCTCTGCTATGGAACGTTTTTTTGCTTCTTCTTTGTTTTTAATTACCTTCAATTCATCTATTTCTGTCATTTAATTATCACCATTATCAGTATTGCAATAAATGCTATTGCAAGCAGGATATTTATTATCCGTATGATCTTTCTTATCCTTTTGAATTTTTCAACATTGCCCATATATTCCCTTTGAATATATAATAGGGCCAAACCTATTTATTATTTTCTCCAGTTGAAACTACATGGCTTTTTACAAATTTCAGGGTTGCAAATGAATCCCTTTCCAATTCGTCCAGATGCTCCCTGATGATTTTATAGTTGTTGTTAAACCTTGGAATCATTATATTTTCTATTGCATTGGATCTCCTGTTTGTCTTGTCTATTTCATTTAACAATTTGCGCATTGATGATTCTTTCTGGGAAACTTCCAGAAGCTCTTTGAATATTTTATTAAAGAGTGTAATTGCATCATAGATTGACACAGGAACAGAATTTGCAAGATATGAATCGTCAATTATCTTTTTTCCTGCCTGGGCTGACATTTCAGGAATTGTAACACCCATTATATTTTTCCCGCCTATTTTAATTTCTGGCGAAGAAAACATGTATGAAATTCTTTCGATTTCAAGAGTTCCATCTATTATCTCTGCCACTTTAATTGCATTCAACCCTTTTTCTATATCATTTTTGATGTTTTCTCTAAGCCCTCTGACCTCATTGCTAATTTTAAAGAATTCCATTACCAGGGATTGTCTTTTCATTTTCAGGAGTTCGAGTCCTCTAGAAGCTACTTTTATCCGTTTTTTCGTATTTATAAGTTCTATTCTGGTAAGTCTTACAGTATTTGCCATTATTCCTCCCATTTCCCGTATTTTGGTATATATGCGGATTTTACCTTTTTCATTTCCTCTTTAGGCAAAATTGAAAGCAGGTCCCATCCAAGATTCAAAGTTTCTTCTATGGAACGGTCAGTATCTCCCTGGTTTACGTATTTGCTTTCAAAATCCTCTGCAAATTGAAGGTACTTTTTATCTGATACACTCAAAGCTTCTTCGCCAACAATCTCACTTAATGCTCTGGCGTCTTTTCCCTTTGCATATGAGGAATATAGCTGATCGGCCAGGCCTCTGTGGTCTTCCCTGGTATGGTCAGACCCTATACCCTGGTTCATGAGACGTGATAAGGATAAAAGGACATCTACCTCTGGATATATATCCTTCCTGCTAAGGTCTCTTGATAGTGTTATCTGCCCTTCAGTTATATATCCTGTAAGGTCAGGCACCGGGTTTGTTATATCATCCCCTGGCATTGTAAGAATAGGTATCTGTGTGATTGAGCCGTTCCTTCCCTTTATTTTTCCTGCCCTTTCATATATTGTACTTAAATCGGTATACATATAGCCAGGATATCCACGCCTTCCAGGGATTTCCTCCCTTGAAGATGATATTTCACGGAGTGCTTCACAGTAATTTGTCATATCTGTGAGGATAACCAGCATGTTCATATCTTTCTCATATGCCAGGTATTCTGCAGTTGTTAATGCAACACGGGGCAGTATTATCCTGTCCATGGATGGATCTGATGCCAGATTCAGGAATATTACGGATTCTGACAGTGCGCCTGACGACTCAAATTGCTTCATGAAATAGTTTGCTTCCTCACTTGTTATTCCAATAGCGCCAAATACAACACCAAATTTTTCTCCGCCTTTCAGGGTTTTTGCCTGCTTCGCTATCTGTGTCGCCAGCCTGTTATGGGATAATCCTGCTCCAGAGAATATTGGAAGCTTTTGTCCCATAACAAGTGTATTCATTCCATCTATGGTTGATATTCCCGTTTCTATGAATTCACTTGGCTCTTCACGTGAATATGGATTGATTGCAGCACCTGTGATATCTACCTTATCCTTTGAATAAATCTTCGGGCCATTGTCTACCGGTTCACCGAATCCATTGAATATTCTGCCAAGCATATCATCAGATACTGGAAGCTTGAATGTGCTTCCTGTGAACGATACCCCGGTACTCTTTGGGCTCATGCTGGTAGTTGAACCGAACACCTGGACAACCGCAACGCCGTTCCTGGTTTCAAGTACCTGGCCTTTAACACGCTCTCCGTTATCCAGTATTATGCTAACAATTTCATTATACGATGCATTTTTCACGTCGTCCACAAATAGAAGTGGACCATTTATCTGTGAAATTGACCTGTAAATAATATCAGACACTTTCAACACCCTCCATTATATTATCATATTCATTATTTATTTCCTTTATCACGTCATTGTAGAATTTCTCAAAGTCGTTTTCTGGAATTTCTTTCATTCTTGATATTTTCATCCTCACAGGAAGTGTTGCAGTCTGGGTTAACTTCAATCCAGAAGCTATGGATTTTTCCTGCATTTCATTAAGTGTTTTAATAATTGTAAGCATTTCATACTGTTTCTTTATTGAACAGTATGTATCTGTATCATCAAAGGCATTCTGCTGGAGAAAATCTTCCCTGATAATCTTTGCAATGTCCAGAACGTTTTTCTGATTCTCTGGCAATGAGTCATATCCCACCAGCTGCACAATTTCCTGTAACTCTGATTCTTTCTGGAGTATACCCATCATGAGTGAATGCATCTGTGGCCATTCAGGGTTCACGTTTGATTTAAACCACCCGGAAAGGGAGTCCAGGTAAAGCGAATAGCTGTTAAGCCAGTTAATTGAAGGAAAATGCCTTCTGGATGCAAGTGAGGCGTCAAGAGCCCAGAATGCCCTTGTAACTCTCAAGGTATTCTGCACAACCGGGTCTGAAAGGTCTCCACCTGGAGGCGATACTGCTCCTATAAGGGTTATAGAGCCTGTCCTTTCATCCTGTGCTATTATCTGGGCATTTCCAGATCTTTCATAAAATTCAGATATTCTCCTTCCCAGATAGGCAGGATATCCTTCTTCACCTGGCATTTCTTCCAATCTTCCAGATATTTCCCTCAGTGCCTCTGCCCACCTGCTTGTTGAATCTGCCATAAGAGCTACGTCATAACCCATATCCCTGTAATATTCAGCTATGGTAACTCCTGTATAAATACTGGCTTCCCTTGCTGCCACAGGCATATTGGAAGTATTTGCAATAAGTATTGTTTTTTCCATGAGTGGTTTTCCGCTCTTGGGATCTTGCAGTTCAGGGAATGTTGAAAGTATTTCAGTCATCTCATTTCCCCTTTCCCCGCAGCCAACATAAACGGTTATATCTGCATCAGACCATTTGGACAGCTGGTGCTGTATTACTGTCTTCCCGCTTCCAAATGGGCCCGGAACTGCTACAGTGCCGCCCTTAGCAACAGGGAAGAATGAATCTATTACCCTCTGGCCTGTGATTAATGGTATTTCAGGTGCAAATTTAAGAAATACCTTTCTTGCCTGCCTGACAGGCCATATCTGCTTCAATTTTATATCATATTTGGAAGTTCCAGTGTCGATTATACATACAGTATCAGATACTTTGAATTTTCCTTTGCTTATGCTTTTTATTATGCCACGAATGCCATACGGAACCATAATTTTATGGGTTATTATATTAGTTTCCTGAACTGTGCCAAGTATATATCCCTGCTCAACTTCATCCCCTTCCTTTAACAGTGGAACGAAATCCCATTCTTTCTTTTCATCCAGTGGAGGTGCTGTTGCCCCCCTGACTATAAAATCACCTGTTTCTGATTGAATTATATCAAGAGGCCTCTGTATTCCATCATATATGGATTTAAGCAGGCCCGGGCCAAGTTCGACAGAGAGGGGTTTGCCTGTTGAATATACAGGTTCGCCTGGTTTGAGCCCGCTGGTATCTTCATAAACCTGGATTGTAAATTTATCTCCAACTATTTTTATAACTTCACCTACGAGGCCCATTTCACCAACCCGTACCACATCAAACATTTTGCCATCAAGGTCTGTTGCTATTACTACCGGTCCAGATATACTATATATACTTCCTTTATTTTCCATTTAATCACCAATATCAATGCCCAAAATTTTTTTTGCCAGATCGTATACCGATTCCTCTTCTTTTATTCCTGGCAGGGGAATAAATATTACAAGCGGGCTAATAGACCCTGCGTATAAGTTTATTTCATCGGGGGTCATATACTTTTCAAATGATTGTGAAACCATAATCACATTATATTTCTTTGAATTGAACAATTCTTTTACAATGGATTTCCCATTTTCAGGGTCTGCAGTAAATGTATCGTTGATTCCTACTAATTTAAAGCCTGCTACAAGTTCCCTTTCCCCTATCAAACAAAGATCGTACATTTAAATCAGCATCCTCTCTATTGTATTATTATCAAGCTTATATGACTTGCCTATTATTATTGTCCTGAGATTATCACGTTCTCTTTCTGCATAGAGGATATATGCAAAAATAAAGAGAGATGCTGTGTCCCTGATCATTACCGGGACGAATTCATGGAATAATGACTTTCTCATGCCTATCTCAAACTGGCTCAGATTTTTATTTTCTTTATAGTAATCCAGAGCTTCATCTATGTTAAAATGCTTAAAAAGTGAAAGCAGCTCAATAACACTTCCAGACCTGAAAGTATCAGAAAGTGCTGTTCTGGAAAAATTGCCATTATCTATAATACTGTTTTCTATTTTTTCAAATGGAACGTTGAGCTCAATTGCCTTTGCCAGTGTAAGAATATTCTTTAAATCCACCACGGTTTTTACATATTTAATAATCTGCCCTTCATCCCCATTATAGAACAATGCGGTTTTAATAAGGTCATTATAATAACGGTAATCCATAGCTGATAGGAGGGATGATGTATCTCCTGTCTTCTTGTATTCTTCCAGCTCTTTCAGCAGATAATTAAAACCGTAATTAAGAAGGTAATTAATCACAGAATCCACATCGTTTTTTTCCATTATAGCCCTGAAATCATCTCGCTTCAGGTTTCCTGCATATATTCCCATAGGGATATCCCTGAAACTCATTATGAAACTGTCATTATATTTTATATCGTGGTGTATAACTTTAGAAGTAATAATCGCCTTTATACTTTCTATATCCCATTTCGATACATATGATTTCATAAACGATTTTATCTGGGGCGGGACTGCGAACAGTGCTATTTTAGCATTGTTTATCACATGCCGGTTAATTGCTGTAATCAGAATATCCACATCATCATTGCTTATTGTTGTAGCTTTATCTATATCATCGCGGTATGATGTCTCATATAATTTCAACCTTATATCTTTAATATCAAGTTCAAGAAGTGATTTTACAAAACTATCGCTAAGATAATCATTGAAATGTATCTTTAACCTTCCATAACTTCCTGAATATGTAGTGTTAATTGGAACCACCATTATTTAATATTTTCATATAGATATGTTTCTACATCGTATGAAATTTCATCAAAAATACTGCTTAAGCGCATATCTACTTCTTTTTTCCCATCTGCACTGACCGCTATAATTCCAGATTTTATTGATTTGTCTATAATAAATTTAATTGAATCCGGGAATTTAAAACCCTGAAGTTTCTCGTTTTCCATTTCATCACAGTATACGGTGAACTTATTCCCAAGTTCTTTTTTCGATTCATTAACCATAGCTTTTAGCAATTCAGGGTAATTGGAAGATTTGTTAAGTGATGTGACATAGGACCTTAGTTTTTGCATAGTGTTAACCAGTATTTCCTTTTTTTTGTCATCAATGATTTTTTTTGACTGCAATCTAATATTGTCCTCGTACTGCTTTATTATATTCTTAACATCATTATCAGATTTTACAGCATAGTAATTCTTAATCCTGGATATTTTATCATTGCAGGATTTTATAATAGCCTCTATTTTGGCAGAATACTCATCTCTTATGGCTTTGAGCTCTGCCTGGGTCGTATTATCTATCTCATTTAATATATTTTCAAGTGACATAAAAAATCTTTCTTATATTACGTGCAACAGTAATATAATTCCCAGAACAAAACCAATAATCCACAGGGTTTCCGGTATTACAAAGAAAAACAATACCTGACCAAATTTTTCTGGTTTTTCTGCAATTATACCCATTCCAGCAGCTCCGATACCCTGTTGAGCCATCCCAGTTCCAATCAATCCGCCGGCAATGGCAATTGAAGCTGCCAAAGCCAATATAGCATCCGGTGTAGTAATCATAAATATCCTTAATTCCCCATTGAAATAACTTATATAAAATTATTTATTGCGAAGTGTTATATTTAAACTATATGTATTTTACAATAATAAAAATAAGTCCTAGTCCTTCTTCCTGGCAAAATATAAAGCCAGTAAAGACGGAACCAGTATCCAGATAAGTCCGACTGCGATTATAGAATATATGTTAATGCCAACTGCCGACGCCTTATATGTACTGTATGAACCGAGATGGTAATCCGATATTAAATCAGGGAAATATGATGGAGAAAAAGAATTGACTATAAGGAGGTCCTTGAAATATGCAATTCCCGTAGATTTAACACGCAGTAAATACAGGATAGCTGGTGAAACTATAGTTGACCACATGAATCCCATAATAAATAACATTCCAAGCCCTGTTCCTAATACCTGCCCCTGGGTCTTTTCAAACTGGGAAACCAGGTAAATAATTCCTGCAAATCCTATTATTTCTACAAGGTATCCTAAAAGTATTGTAAGGAACGTTCCTGATGATATAAAAACACCTGTATAATGATACAGGATAAAATCAGCAAGACCAAGAGCTATCAATAATCCTGCAAGGAAGCTAACGGAATTTCCAGCAAATCTGGACATCATAAGTTTGCCTTTTGTTATGGGCCTGACTATTATTGATTCCAGGACTCCTGAAGTCTTATCCTTGCTGTAATAGAAATATGCTGAGAATATCCCCATTATTGGTATCAGCAATACACCGAAAAATATGGCAAGCTCATCCTGTAATATTGAACCGGGCTTTATGTAAGTGTACTCGTAATTTAGAAATGGTACTATCACTGCACCTGTGCTGTTAACAATATAAATATTCACAGATTTGCCGGCATCTGCGGTCTTCAGGGGTGGTGTGACAATAAACCTGTTCGAGTTTACTTTTCCTATATATACTGTATTCGTTTTGTTAAAGTGATTGGTGTTTAAAAGCGTAGAAGATGTATTATAATAGACATCAGGGCTATCTGTGAATTTATAGTCCGGGTTATATATCATTGTGCTTACCAGTGCAGGGTCAGATTTATCCTTCAAATTTACTGCATATAATGGATATTTAGAATCGTTAAAATTGATTGAATAATATGGTGCTGCAAAAGTGGATGCGTCATTTATTAAAATATTCTGCCCATTATAATAATTCATGGTATTATTGGATCCAACCAGTGCGATTCCATCCAGGTAATATTCGTTATAGCGGTATGTTAAATTTGTAGATAAATTCTTAATGATAAAATGAACATAGCCTGTACTATTGGTTGTTCCACTGAAGTATTTTATTAAACTATTATTCGAATTGTAATATAAAGATGAAGTTATATGCAACCCTGAAACCGGGTCTCCATAGCCATTTATTACATAATCAGTTATATTTACTGAATTGCCAGTTTGGTTAATATATGGCATTACGATAGCGGTATTGCCTGGATGTGCATAGTCAGAACTGACTCCGGCTCCATAAGCAGATGCTGCGGTTACCAGTACAAGCAGAACTATGAGTATAATGGTAAATTTTCCTGTAATAGTACGTTTTATATCATATAAAAATCCATTCATCTTATTTCACCATATTCAAAAAGTAATCTTCCAGTGTTTCATTCTCCATGCTGATATAATCCACCCTGTAATTTTTAATTACAAGTTGCCTGTTAAGTTCAGAAACATCAACTTCACCATTATTTTTGATGTAATAATAGGTGCCATCTGATGTAAATTCCCCGAATTCCGATAATATTTTTTCCATACCGGCATCGGGGTTTTTTATGTGTATTTTTGTTCCTGTTGTCCCTAGATGCATCAGATCATCCCTTGAAAGCGTTTTGACTACAGAACCATTCTTTACTATTGCAATTTTGTCTGCAACGTTCTGCAGTTCAGATAATATGTGGGATGAAAGGAGTATAGATTTTCCCTGCTTTTTTAGATTAATAATTAAATCCCTTACCTCTTTAACACCGTTTGGATCAAGCCCATTCAATGTTTCATCGAAAAGATAATTGTCAGGATTTCCTATCATTGCAGCTATGAGTGCAAATCTCTTTTTCATTCCCTGGGAGTAATACTTTAATTTTCTATTCCTGTAATTGTAAATATCAAACTGTTTCATCATTTCAATAGCATTTTTCTCCGCTTCGTCCGGTTTTATACCGTAAAATCCTGCATAATATTTCAGAAGGGGTACTGGCCTGGCATCTGGTTCAAAATTTGGCAGTTCCGGAACCCAGCCAATGTTTCTGGATGCTTTTATTTTTTCTTTAACTATATCAAAATTATTAACGGTGATCGTTCCTGAAGTTGGAAATATTATACCGCATGCAGCCCTTATTGTTGTTGTTTTTCCGGCACCATTCAGGCCTGCAAGCCCCATTATTTGCCCGTTGTTTATTTCAAGGTTTAAATCTGATACTGCTTTAAAATTTTTAAATGATTTTGAAAGGTGTAAAATTTCTATCATTGATATGGAATAAGATTGGATATATATTAAATTTCTTATAAATAATGCTATTTCTTTTTAATTATTTCAACCCTGCTGCTATTAATCCTGCTCTGCCCTGAATCATCGTCCAGTATTATGGTTACGCTCTCCTCTGCGCCGCTTATTATACCTTCTATTCTTTGCCTCAGTACATTTATATTTTCATCGTCGCCCATGATAGAAAGTTTCTCTTTTATGCTTGTTAATATGCCTTCTATAGTTGTGATATAGCCCTTAGATGCTATTCCAGGGGATATTTCAGCCTCCAGTTCTGGAATATGGACACTTGCGTCTGGAGACCGGTAAACTATTGTTTTTAAATCGTTCTTATTCTTTATCTTAAACTTTATAATTTTTGGCTCTCCCTTTTCATGCCTGTCTATAGTGATATTTTTATAGTTGCAATTTTTGCATACGTATGTATGTATGGTAATTTTGCCTTCGTATGGTATTTCATTGTCTGCTTCAATATAATATAAAAAACTATTGCAATTCGGGCATCTTGATTCTGTTTTCTTTTCATCCATTTAATCACCCTGGTTTAGCCATGAATATAATGGATCTAAAACTATATATCTTTTGTTTTTAAGTTCTGATACATCCTTCGAAGCTGTTAAAAACATAGAAATTTTAATATCTTTTATTATATTTTTTATATGGAATACCAGATCTTCGTATGATGTGTCTGCGTCCTTTAGGAAATTCCTCGCCATAGCACCCATGTCTGCCCCCATAATTATAGATTTTACTACGTCCTGGCCATTTCTTATTCCTCCACTCCCTATAATTGGCAAACCAACGGAACAGAATTTAATAGATGCTGGTGAAGGTACTCCCCAGTTCCAGAATGTCTGGCCGGTGTGCATTTTTTCTTTATTCTGAATTTTTTCAGCCCTGTAATATTCTATTGCAGCAAATGAAGTGCCACCAAGACCCCCAACATCTATTGCTTTGACACCTGCATCTTTTAGTTCCAGAGCATCATCCCTTGAGAATCCGCTGCCGGTTTCTTTAGCTATGACAGGATAAGATTTTGCTATTTCCTTTAGCCTTGACATCACTCCTCTAGCATTTTTGTCCCCTTCCGGCTGTACCATTTCCTGTAAAAAATTAAAATGGACAATCAGGTATTTAGCACCTATAAGATTGAATATGTATTCAATGTCTTTATCAGAAATAGGAGGCTTTTCCTGCCCGATTAGCTGTGGTGCCCCGATGTTTGCAAATCTTGCCGGTATCTTATAATTATTTATAACTGAAAATGTATCTGCTATATTTTTATTTTCTATAGCAGCCCTCATGCTCCCAACACCCATGCCTATCTTGAATTCTTCAGCTGCCCTGGCAAGGTTTTCGTTTATTTTTCTTGCTTTTTCAGTACCGCCTGTCATGGAAGATATAAGGAATGGCAAACCGAATTCAGTTCCTAGAAAATTAATTTTTGTATTTATAGAATCATAATCAACTTCAGGTATAGCCCTGTGTATTAATCTAATATCATCCCAGAAATTGTGCTCTGAAGTAACATTCATATTCTCAGCAATATTAATATGCTCTTCCTTTCTGTTTTCTATCATTAAACCACCGTTCCTGTAAAATTATCCTTTCCTATATTATATATTCGTTCCGGATAAAGTCCATTAATGAGGTATACAGGTATTCCTATATCAGAAATTAGTTTCATTTT
This sequence comes from Thermoplasmata archaeon, assembly GCA_021835185.1. The sequence goes on along the minus strand of JAKBQO010000024.1, from coordinate 724 downwards.
ATTATATTTATTCATTATTCCTCCTGTGACATCTGGATTAATAGTATCATATTGAAAATCTGTTGAAATTGTTTTTAAGAGCTTTGCATCAGGGTTATTTTTCGGATTTTTATCGAATATGCCATCAACGTCTGAAAAGAATATTACAAATTCGGGATGCAATATTTTTGAAATATCATATGCAATATTATCGCCAGAGTATATACCTATTTCATTGCCATGTATGTATGTATCTCCATATGAAATGGGGGTTATGCCCAGTTCCAGATATTTTGAAAAAATATTATAATTTTTTTTATTATTATAAACAAGTGATGAAACAGGAAGTGAAATATTATAGATTTTATTTTCCTGAAAAATTTTTGAAATTTTAAGATCCAATTCTGCCATATCATTATGTACGATATTCATGCCCTCCATTGTTCTTTCAGAAACCTGGCCTGGCAAACCATATTCTTTAGATTTTATATGGCCAAAAGAACCACCCCCATGAATTATTACCATTTGTTTATCTATACGTTTTAGAGTTTTAACAATGTTTTCTACTATTTGCCCATTGAATTTTTTATACATTGATTTATCTGTTATAATGCTCCCGCCGATCTTAATTACAATCATTGTATAAATAATATAAAAAGTGTTATTAAATTTGACTATTGCATCGGTAGTAAGAATCTGGTTAAATAGCAAATCTAGGTTTAATAATACAGATAACATATTTTTA
>JAKBQO010000234.1 GCA_021835185.1 Thermoplasmata archaeon | reverse complement strand
ATACTTGAAGATGATGAGGAACAGTTAATCAGGAGAATGAAATCCAGAGGATATCCGGAATCTAAAATTAAGGAAAATATTGATGCCCAGCGTTCCGGGGTGATTTACTGGGAAGCATCTGACAGGCTGCCCGCAAACCATATATTTGTTGTACATGAAGATTCCAGGAGCATTAATGAAGTGTTTAAAGATGTGATGGGCATCATATTATCGCTTCATGATAAAGTTAATTAATCTATTTCCTTTTATCACATATGTACAAATGCGATGATATTAAAGAAATAAGGGTCAGATATGCTGATGAAACTGACAGGGAATTAAGTGCTGAGGAAATTAAAGAAGCGTGTAATAAAGCCAATGAGGCTAACGATTCCATAGAACGTGTTTTAATGAAGAAGGAACCAAAAGAAGTAAGATATGTGGAAATAAACCCAAAAAAGTATACAACCCTTAAGAACGAGGCAGGTACAGTGCTTAAACCAATGCCACCCTATTAAATTTAACGTTTTTCAGGGTGTAGAATGGAATGTGCAAAAATAAATTATTATTGCATGGCTATATTATTCTGTAATAATATAATCAATAAATTTCGTGCCAGTAAAGACCATGATTTAATAAAATTAATACCTTAACACCCTTTATAAGGTGCGTTTATATAAAACAATAGTTTATTTATCCAGCTTTTTCTTCAAATCATTTATCTCAGTCTGAATTGACTTGTCCATAGGATTTTTTCTAGCCTTCTGCTCGAGTTCATCAATTTTCATTTCAATGCTTTTTCTTTTTCTATTTAAATCTCTTTTTCCGAGTCCCATTATTTATGATATTAACATTGTATAAAAATATTGATTAAAAACTGGTACATTTTTAAAAATTATAACCTGTAAAATAAAAATTTTAATAGAATTCTTCAAGATCTTCTTCCGTAAGCTTATACGGAGCAGTATCCTTCAAATTGTATTCCTTTAAGGTTTCATCAACATCTTCGTAAACTGGTGCATCTACGTCATATAATATGCCTATAGGTATAGAATTGGCTTCTTCGCCCCATTCCGATGCATGCTTGAACGCTTCGTAGAAATCCTTTCTATTGTTATCCTTCAGTTCGTATGTTGTCTTTCTGAAGAATTCGTACCCTTCCACCTTATTATATGTAACACAGGGGCTGAACACATCTATAAATGAGAAACCCTTATGCTGTATAGCTGCCTTTGTTAATTCCGCCAGCTGTTTAATATTGCCGGAAAGTCCACGGGCTACAAATGTTGCACCTGCTGATAATGCATAATGTAGCGGATTGAATGGGGGCTCAATATTCCCATCAGGGGTACTCTTTGTAATTCTTCCTATAGGGGTTGTTGGCGATGCCTGCCCTGTTGTTAATCCAAATACCTGGTTATCTGATACCATGTATGTCATATTTACGTTTCTTTTTGCAGCATGATAAAAGTGCTGCGAACCTTCGAAAAATCCATCGCCGTCTCCACCATATGCGATAACGGTTAGATTTTTATTGGCCCATTTTATACCTTCAGCTACTGGAAGTGAACGCCCGTGCAACCCATGGAAACCATAGGTATTTATAAACTCGGGCATATTGCTAGAACATCCTATGCCGGATGAAATAACGGTATTTTCGGGTTTGATATCAAGCTCCGACAGTGCCATTGTAATTGCTCTCAATTGCGAGAAGTTCCCGCATCCCGGGCACCAATCAGGTGCTACTTTTCCTTTGTATTCAGTTACAGGTATCATATTTATTCCTCCACTTTTATTTTTTTGCCAAATATCATTTCTTCCAGTGACAATGCCAGATCGGCAGGGAAGAAAGCCTCGCCATCGTATTTTCCCAGGAACTGGGTATCTACAAGGAATTCTTTCCTTATCAGCCCATTTAGCTGCCCGGAATAATTGTTTTCAACAACTATTATTTTCTTTTTTCCTGCAAGCAGTTTCTTTATATCATGATTCATGGGGAATATGTGTGTTATTTCTATGGCACCTATTTTTGTACCATTTTTCCTCATGCAGTCTATAGCCTCTTCAACTGCACCCTTTGTAGATCCCCACTGGATAACCACATATTCTGCATCTTCCATTTTATATGTAGGTGTCGGTGGCATTTCTTTTATATATAAATTCAGCTTTTTCATTCTCTTTTCCATGGAGAGCTTTCTCTGTGTCGGGTCTGTTATTGCATCGCTAACAACTGCGCCGTATTCATTATGCTCATCAGAATCCTCGTTATGCATTAACCCTGGCTGCCCCGGAAATGCCCTCTTGGAAATGCCATTTTCTGTAAATTCATATCTTTTATAATCAGCTTCACTGGCATCTGCTAGAAGTCCCCTGTCCATTTCATATGAAAGGTCTAGATCTACTGTTTCGTCATGTTCAGCCAGATATAAGTCGGTAACAACGAATACAGGAAGCTGGAATCTCTCAGCAAGGTTGAAAGCCTCCTTTGTGAGGTCAAATGCTTCTTTAACTGTTCCCGGTGCGAGCACTATTCTTGGCATGTCTCCCTGACCGGCA
>JAKBQO010000023.1 GCA_021835185.1 Thermoplasmata archaeon | reverse complement strand
GCCGCAGGTGGTTTTGGTGAAATGGAAGAGGGAAATATATGGGAATCTTTGATGGCAGCTTCCAAATACCATCTGGGCAACCTTACCGCTATTCTTGACCGGAACATGATACAGCTCGACGGATTTACAGAGGATATAATGCCACTGGGCAATGTTGCTGAAAAGGTGGCCCCATTTGGATGGGAAGTTATAACAATAAACGGAAATAATATGGATGAAGTTGTCAATGCGCTTGAATATGCAAAGAAACCAAGGGATAGGCCATTATTTATTGTTGCAAACACAATTAAAGGCAAAGGTGTAAGTTATATGGAGAATAACCCGAAATACCATGGCTCGCCTCCGGCCAATGAGGAAGAATATGTACAGGCATTAAAGGAAATTGAGGGGTCACAATGATGGAAAAGATGGATAGGATGGAAAGCTTAAGGGAGGCCTATGGAAAGGAACTGGCTTCACTTGGTGAAAAAAATAAGGATATTGTGGTACTTGACGCAGACCTTTCATCGTCAACAAAAACAGGGGTATTCGGGAAAAAGTTCCCTGAAAGGTTCTTCAACATGGGTATATCGGAGCAGTCCATGGTTTCTGCAGCAGCAGGCCTTTCGCTTGCTGGAAAAACTGTATTTGCCTCAACCTTTGCAGTATTTCTAAGCAATACATACAATGTGATACGCCAGTCAATATGCTATAACGAAGCTCCGGTTAATTTTGTGGTAACACATTCAGGCATTTCCCTTGGTGAGGATGGCCCAACACACCAGATACTGGAGGATGTTGGCATTATGGCCGGGCTGCCAAATATGAAGGTTATTGTTCCTGTAGATTCAATTGAAACTGTCAGTGTGATAGATTACCTCGCAGCCAGGAAAACATCACCATATTATGTCAGGCTTACCAGGGAAAAATTCCCCGTACTCAACGATGAGAATTATGAATTCAAAGAAGGGAAATCTGTTACTTTCAGGGATGGCTCTGATGTGACAATTATGGGATATGGCATAATGGTTTCATTTGCCCTTAAAGCTGCAGAACAGCTAAAAAACAGGGGAATAGACGCAAGGGTAATTAACATGTCATCAATAAAACCTTTAGACCGCCCCGCAATAATTAAGGCCGCACGGGAAACAGGGAAAATAGTTACCGCTGAGGAGCATTCCATATACAACGGACTTGGCTCACGTGTAGCAGAGGTAACATCTGAAGAGTACCCGGTTCCGGTTATGAGGATCGGGATGCCGGATATTTTTGGAAAGAGTGGCAAGGGAATGGAACTGTTCGATTATTTTCATATAGGGGTAAACGATATAGTAGAAAAGACAGACAGATTCTTTAAAGGTGATTTTAAATGAAAATATTTATAGATACAGCAAACATTGAAGAAATAAAGGAAGCAAATGAATTTGGATTGATTGATGGTGTTACAACAAATCCATCTTTGATCATGAAAGCCTCAAAGGGCGGAAAAAGCTTTAAGGCAATAGCAACAGAAATATTGAGGGAGGTTAACGGCCCTGTTAGCCTGGAAGTAGTTGCAGAAAAAGCTGAAGATATGGTGGAACAGGCACTCAAGCTCCATGCGCTGGGAAGCAATGCAGTCATAAAAATACCCATGACACTGCAGGGATTGAAAGCTATGAAGATTCTTAAAGAAAAAGAAATAAAGGTCAATACAACACTGATATTCAATGCAATACAGGCTTTGCTTGCTGCAAAAAATGGGGCTGCATTTGTTTCTCCATTTGTTGGAAGGCTGGATGACATTGGGGAAGATGGCATGGCTATTATAGACCAGATTAAAACTGAATACACAAATTATGGATACAAAACAGAGGTGCTTGTTGCATCAATTAGAAATCCAGTGCACGTACTAAGGGCTGCCCTTATGGGTGCAGATGCCGTAACAATTCCATATGATGTGATAAAGAAACTAGCCATGCACCCGAAAACAGATGAAGGGTTAAACAGATTTCTGGATGACTGGAAAAAAGTTTCGCCTGATGGGTCATTGCCCTTATAATTTTTATAAATATTTAATATTATAAAATAATTTTTATAATTAATTCTGGCTTATTTGCACGTGCATTAGATATTTTCTGGATATTGCGGAGTATATAAGGCCCGCAATAGCCCATACTATAAAACTCACAGATGCTATTATTACAACGTTGTCAATGCTTATAAAACTTCCATAAAATACAAACGCCAGTATTACTATCGAAACAGCAGGCAGCACAACATCCATTGCAATGTTCATTTTCAGCTTCATTTTATGCAAAATTCCCGCCAGTGATGCATTGGCAATCATATGGACCAGCAGGGCACTTAATGTAGCGGCGATTCCAGCGAACAGGAAAGCATTGAACCCTCCTAGTGTTATTACAGAGATAACGCCTATTATAAATGAAATAATGACCATAACTCCTGCAGCAACGTGTGGAGTTTGCCTGTGGGAATGGACACTGGACAATATTCCAGGAAGTACATTGTCCCGGCTCATTGAAAAAACAACCCTGGAAAGTGAATTTGTAAACACCACAGAATCTGTAAATAAGCTATTAACAAATAAAACAGTTATAACTATTGCTCCGGCAAGCCCCAGATAGTTTTTTGCTAGTATAATGCCTGGAACCAGTTCAGTAGAGTAGGTAAGCATGCGTGTTGGCCCCCATCCTACTGTGAATGCATAGGAAACCAGGGTGAAAAATAAGCCAAGCACTATTGCAGATATAAGTACGCCCTTGCCAATCACGGCGTTTGCGTTTTTAGCCTCTTCGCCTAATGGCGTTGCAGTGCCAAATCCTGAAAATGCAGTGTACATAAATAATACGCCGAGCATTACTCCGGTAAATCCGTGTACAGCGTATACCGGTGTAAAAACTGAGACCGTGTTTATTGAAGGCTTTGCAGTTATTATTATAATGCTTACAGCTGCTACTACGACAACTTCAATTGTAGCCATTACCATAGCGTATCTTACAGAATTCCGCACTCCAGAGAATGATACAAAATACCCGAATCCCATTATGAGAATCAGAAGCAATACCCATGAATAGAATGGGATATCAATTCCGAATACGGTTCCAAGGAGGGCTGGAAGGAATATGGCTACACTCAGCCCGATAAAGGCCAGTGACATGATCTGGTACATAATATACATCCAGCCTGTAAATATTCCAGCAAAGTTTCCAATTCCTTCCCTGCTGTAAGCGTAATAGCCGCCAGCACCTGCAACGTGCCTTGAAATCCTATTGATGATTACCGCATTTATCAATACTATAATGAATGCTACTACTGCTGACAATGGAAGGGAACCAAGTGCAAATGCTGCGGATCCGGTTAAAGTTGCAACAGCAGCTCCTGCAGGGGCAGATCCTGCTACGCCCTGAAAAATAACATTGGACAAAGAAAGGGAATCTTTTTTCAGACTGCTTTTCATAAATAGCAATGGAAATCAAATATTTAGATTTGTGTATTTAAATTGAATATTTGCCAATGAATATAAACCTATATTAAATAATATATCATATATATCTATAAATATATAAATTATGTTGAAAATAATATATAATTTTAAAAATTTTCAACTGCAACATTGATAATGCAGTGTTTTCAATTAAATAATTAAAATAGCCTTGTTGTTTCAAGATTTTTCATGGATATTGCCTCTACGCCAAATTTTGTATGGATTAACCTTGCAAAATCATAGCATTTGTTTCCATCTCCATGATTGACAAGAATCCTGTTTGGCCTGGGCTGCATTCCACCTATGAAATTAAGCAGCTCCCTCTTGGTAGAATGCCCTGAGAAACCCTCTGCGTTTTCAACTGCCATATTTATGTCAAATTTAGTGGATTTTCCGCCATCAGAAAGTGTGATGCTGGATGCACCTGATTGAATTCTTCTGCCCAGTGTTCCATCAGCCTGGTAACCTACAAACGCAAGTGTATTTCTGGAATCTGCTGACAATGTCTTGAAATATTCCAGTACAGGGCCACCATTCATCATCCCTGCAGTTGCAAGTATTACTTTGCTTTCAGGTGAGTCACATACATCAATCCTCTGTTTTCTTGTTTCCACACTGGTGAATATAGGGCTGAGAAATGGATTTTCACGTTTGATCATGATTTCATCTCTCAGGTCCCTGTTAAGGAATTCCGGATAAGCTGCATGTATAGCTGTTGCTTCCATTATCATCCCATCCAGGTATACTTTTGTATTCTCGGGTATCATTTTATTCCTGTATGCATCCTCAAGCACAAGCATTACCTCCTGGCTTCTCCCTACAGCGAAAACCGGGACAAGGACAGAACCACCACGGTCAAATGTCCTGTTTACAACATCAATTAATGTATTTGTGGCTTCATTTCTTGTATAGGAATAATCATCTCTTCCCGCATACGTTGATTCAAGCATAAGTGTCTCAACACGTGGAAAACGGTTAACTGCAGGATTAAAAAGCCATGTTTTCTCGTATTTCTGGTCACCGCTGAGCACCACATTATACAGGCCTTCCCCTATATGGAGATGCACGGCAGCAGAACCCAGTATATGCCCTGCATTGTAGAATGTCAGCCTTATATCGGGCGTTATATCTGCTGTTTCGTTGTATTTAAGCGATATAGTATGTTTAAGCTCTTCCCTTACATGTTTTGATTCATATGACAGTTTATGGTTTTCGCTGTGTGATACTTTCAGATAATCGTTCTGCAGCAGTGCTGCAAGATCCCTTGTGGGTGCTGTGGAATAGACGGGGCCAGTATACCCATACTTGAATAATAGTGGCAATAATCCAGAGTGGTCCAGATGTGCATGTGTCAATACCACCGCGTCCAGCGATGTGAATGGTTGAATTTCAGGTGCGTAAAGATATGGTGCTTCTTCCCATGGGTGTTCAGGGTCATTTATGTTTATCATGCCACAGTCAACAAGAACCTTTGAATTATTCGTTGATATAAGTGTGGCGCTCCTCCCTACTTCCCTATGGCCTCCCAGTGCCGTTATCCTTATCCATGTCTCTCCTGGCATCAGGGGCGTTGTAAGTTTTATTCCAAGGTTATGGAGAAATTCCTTTCTTTCCTTTTTAACATCCCTCAAATATTCCCTGACTTCTTTTACAGTCCTTGAATACATTGGCGGAGCCCGGACTATTCTGGGTGACCAGTTAGTTTCGGCTTTAATGGATTTTATTATTTCCGGATTTGCTATTGTGGGCTCATCCACTTCTATAACAGCTTCACCCGTGTCGGGCTCAAAATATATGTCCTGCAAACCGGCATCGGATGGTATGATTCCACGAATTTTTGCATCCGCCTCCTTTTCATCAGACATAATACTGGGATCAGGCCTTATAGCTATTCTCCTCCGCAATTCCTGGGCAATCTGCCTTGCAAGGTCATCACGCTGTGAAAATAAATTCTGATCCTTCGTATATACAACTATTGTTGAACCTTCGTAATCAATCTCCGTAATCTTGTTGTCTGGATAAAGCCTATCAAAAATAGACCTGCCCTCGCTAAGATAATCTCGAAAAGACATGTTTTAACACCTTTAATGTAAAAAAAATAATTTATAAAGTTAGTTTTAATTTTTTCATTCTGGACAGTATGTCGTCCTCTGAAAGATAGTTGAATCCCTTCTCCGGGTCTATAACTCCTATTTGCAGCATATTTCCGGATGCAGAATCCCTCTGTTTTGCAACGCTAATTGCCTTTATTGCAAGGTTTATAGCATCGTCAAGTTTCATGTTAGGCTGGTATTCAGCTTCCAGAACTCCGTAAACGAATGGGGAGCCGGATCCTGTACTTGCGTACTCATCTTCTACAGATCCTCCCGCAGCATCTATAGAGAATATATGCGGTTTTTTGTCAAATCCCCCAACCAGCAACTGTACCATGTATGGATAATATTTGGACTGGTTAAGCATGTTTGAAAGCAATGTTGCCGCTGCTTCTATGGGCATATTTATCTTTCTCTGGACCCTGTAAAGTTCCATTTCAGCCCTCATGTATCTTACCAGGACCTGTGCATCTCCTACCAGGCCAGCAATAGTCATGCCTGCATAAGTATCTATTTTGTACAATTTCTGTGCATTTTTATTTGAAATGAAATTGCCCATGGTAGCCCTGCTATCAGTTCCCATAATAACGTAATCGCCTGCTGTGATACCGAGTGTTGTTGTTCCAGTTTTTAATACTTCCATATAATCCCTCTAAACAATTATTATTTTCTTAATAACAAATAATATATTTAAATTTTCTACAGCACTTAATTAACCTTAGGTTTAAATATTTTATGGTTTATTCTTTAGCAATATATTCCGTTGGAAGAATAATTATTTTTACTGTATTTATTACTGAAAATACTGGATGTTAAAGCATTTATATTGTATGCAGCAGTTAATATACATAAGGGCAATAATACCTGTGAAAACAATGGCGAAGAACGGAAAGGAGTATTAAAACATGGTTGATGAAAAGCGTGTAAATGGAAATGTTGTGCAGAAGTATTCAGGATATACTGGAAAGTATTTGCATCCAGAGAATGGTATTGAATTATGTTGGTATGCTGCAATATATTGCCGGGCTTTTAAATAAGGGCATAAGCCTGGAGTATACCGTTCAATAATAAAGAATAGTGGAATATAATATGAAATACGGTGTATAACAAATATCATAATAGGGAAAGAAGAAATAATAATTGGTATATATAAAAATATATCAGGAATTTTTTTATTTAGTAACTGTTACGGGCGTATACTTATATTTGGGTGTTTTAGTTTCGTCATCAAATTCTGGAGATACGATATCATTTATTTTGGGATTGTGCATATAGGTAAATACAACTCCTGGTATAACATCATCTGTAATCTTTGCTATTATGTCCAGTTCACCGCTCTTTGATGCAAGTTTTACCATATCCTCGTTTTCTATTCCGAGATTTTTTGCATCTGAAGGATTGACCCATAATGTGGGATTGTATTCCTGCATACCGGGTACCCTATTTATAACCTCATCACTGTTGTATCTTGTTACGGTTCTCCCTGTAACCAGTATCAGCCCATCATTATGTTTTTCGGAATCCACAGGAATAAATTGCGCTTTTCCGGATTTTGTTGAAAATTTCTCCCCATAAAGGTGCAATTCACCGTTAGGGTATCTTGAATCTTTTGAATAATCCATCACATCATCTATATTAAGATGGGAATACAGGGGAGCCGCTGTTTTAAGCTCTTCAAACAGTTCTTTCGGGTTTGAATTAAAGTTATACCCGGCAGCCTTTGCCAGGTCAGAAAGTATTTCATAATCTGGCCTTGCCATTCCTGGCGGATCAACTGCTTTAAATCTCCACTTCACAAGCCTGTCAAGGCTGGCTACAGAACCTTCCTTCTCAGCCCATGCCGCTGCAGGTAGCACAATATCGGCGTAACGGGCTGTATCAGTCATAAATATGTCCTGCACCACAAGAAGTTCAAGGGACCCGAGAAATTCTTTTACTTTTTTTCTGTTCGGCAAGCTCCTTACCGGGTTGTATCCCATAATAAACAGTGCCTTTATATTTTTGGAACCATAAAAAGTATCTATAATGGAAGAACCCTTGTTTACTGGTGGCTTAAATCCCCATATGCGGGATAATGCTTCACTATTTGCCTCATTCATTTCACCATTAGGAAACACATCCGGTTTTATGAGGTCTCCGGACCCCTGCACATTTGTTTGTCCTCTGTAAACAATTACCCCTGCGCCTTCTTTCCCCATATTTCCAGTTAACAATGGGAGAGATAAATAAGATTTAATTCCCTTGGTGCCAGTAGATTCAGTAAGCCCCAGCCCCCATGAAAAAATAACCTTATCCTCAGATATGTATTTTGCAAATTCTATAATATCTTTTTCAGCTAACCCTGTTTGTTCTACTGCGAGTTCAAGTGTATATTTTGAAACATTTTCCTTATATTTTTCATACCCTTCAGTCCTTGCAGCAATAAAATCCGGTTTAATCATATTATTCTGGATAAGGTAATTGGCAACCGCATTGAATAAAAATATATCACTTCTGGGCTTTATCTTTAAATGGAGGTCTGCAAAGCTTGCAAACCTTGTATTCCTTGGATCTATTAATATTATTTTTGTTCCTTTTTCCTTTGCTTCCAGAAAATACTGTATCAATACAGGATGGCTATCTGTTACAGATTCTCCTGCTACCACAACAACTTTTGCCTTCGGGATTTCTGTAGCGGAATTAGATCCGGCACCAACTCCTACAATTTCCTTAAGCGCCTTCGCTGATGGGTCATGACAAACCCTTGCACATGAATCTACGTTATTGGTTCCAAGGGCTCTTGCAAGCTTCTGCAAAAGATAAACCTCTTCAAGGGAGTTCTGGCATCCTCCGTAAAAAGCCACAGAGTCTTTGCCATATTTTTTCTGTATGTTTTTTATAGATTCTATAGTATATTTTATTGAATCTTCCCATGACGTCCTTTCAAGTTCCCCCTTTACTTTCTTTAATGGATAGTATAAACGATCCCATGCTGTCAAAGCCTCATGTGCAACACTTCCTTTGCCACATAAATGCCCCCTGCTTACTACATGTTCTGGAACAGGTTTTACGCCAACAACAATATTATTTACAGCCATTAATTCAAGTCCACAGCCAACACCGCAAAAAGGGCATATTGATTTCATATAAATTAATCCTGGATAATTATATAAATATTGGTATTTTTATGATTATCATCAATGTTTAATTATTGTAAATTTATTTTCCAGCATGGTTTCTAATGTACCGTATTTATTTACCACCGGTGGAAAAGAGATTTGTACACTCACCGTGAAGGCCACAGCAAAGAGTACTTACTTAACTACATAGCATTCTATGAAGAATCCTGGAGAATGATGAATACAGTAAACGTAACCGGAAACTGAATCTTGAATTCAGAAAAACGGCCGGAAAAATACAGTAATATGGAAGCTGTACAGAATATTTTCAACACTGCATCATTTCATGTGCACTATCCATTTTTACTGGAATGTTAAAAAAATTATATCAAATTCAATGTAGAAAGAGTACCGATATAACAATTATTACGGGAATAGCTATTATTAACACAAGTATAACTTTGCCAGCAGGATGGGCAAAGTTAATTGTATATCCCACACCGAACCTTTTAGGCACCATTATGCGCGGATCGTTTTTATTCCAGTATATTACGCCAGCTTTCCATAATGAATCATCATTTCTGTTATCCGACACTGAATTATCCGGAATAGTATTTTCCGGCCCTTTACTTTCAGGAATTTTAATATTGCTGCCTAATTGCCCTGTTTTCACTGATATGGCAATAACAAATATAATCAGTAAAAATACCGGGATAAGTATTAGAAAAACATTTTCCTTAATTATGCCCCATTCACCGAAACTGCCAATAAGCAGGCTAGAATTTATAAATACCGGTGTTAGAAGAGTCAGGTACACCATTCTCTCCTGATATATTACAACCCTTTCAGTTCCATGTGGGGATGCGTTATCGGTTTTTAGTGGAGTCCTTGCTATAACATATGCAATCAGAATCATCATAATTGTTATTATTATGCTTATAAAGCCCAGAATAAATACACTTTCTATTGATTTTGTTGAATAGGCATTTGCGATTCCACTGGCATTATAATGTGTTGCAAACCTTTCTGGTATACTTTTATAATCCAGAATGCCTGTTACGAAAAGAGAAACAAGTACCAGAATACCCGGAAGTGTGAAGAACCAGGGAAACTTTTTTCCATCCTCTACATTGAAAACTCCTGTAACACTGCTAGCATTGAATTCCCATTGTTCGTCTCTTTTAATCCTTTCCAGGCTATAATGTTCCGGCAAATACACCATAAATTCAACCAGTACCATAAACAGGGGCATGAAGAAAGTTATTACGAGGAGGTATGATGACAATAGATATGTCAGCACTGTTAAAATAATGGTTAAAATAAAAGTTATGGAAACGTATATTTTCTTCATTTTTCTGACTGTATCTGAATTTATTTTATCTGTAGGGACCCGTACCCCAAATATTATTGACTTCTCTGTCAGATACGGTATTATAGATATTAAAATTCCTATTATAAGTACCCATACGGGCTCAATAATCCTGAACGCTTCTACATTCATTTCTCATCCACCTTTGTGAGCCCGCATTCAAATATATATTCTATAAAATATAACTGATTATTCATATTCCTAGCCTCAATACAATCATTTGTTTCTGCTCCTTTTCTTAATCATTGGATTAATGTCTGTGTCTCCAGGTGCCATCACATATTTTTTATTCTTAAATTGCCTGATAACTCTGTCCTTGAGCAATAGCCCGTATGCTCTATCAACAGCGTTCAAATTTAGCCCCAGGACGCCTGCTACCTGCTCCGTGGATGGTATTTTAGTTTTATAATATAAATTGCCGGATCTTATTTCATCTATCATTCCGGAATATATCTGGTCACAGACCGGAATTGTGCTATTGTATCTCACAGTTATTTTAAACATATGGCTACCTGTTATATATGTTATATAACAACTCTATATAACAACTCTATATAAAAACTTTGTTTATCAAATAACTAAGCAATATACTGATACCTATGTTATAAGGTATTGCAGCCTTGCTTTTTACTCCATTTGAAGAAATTAAAAATTGCAATTTCAATTTTCAAAACAGCAAGTGTATAGTTCTACCGGCATTATGCATATAAATATATACTTATATATATTTTAATTATATAATATAATTAACCTAAATATAGTAAACTATATATAGAAGTTTATTTTTACTTACTTGATAATCATGATTGGTGGTCAACCCATATTTATCCTTAAAGAAGGAACTAAAAGAGAAAGCGGAAAAGATGCAATGTTCGAGAATATTGATGCTGCAAAGGCAATTGCCACATCCATCAGGTCTACACTGGGCCCGAGGGGAATGGATAAAATGCTGGTGGACTCATTAGGTGATATAGTTATAACAAACGACGGCGTCACCATTCTGAAAGAAATGGATGTAGAGCACCCAGCAGCAAAGATGATGGTAGAGGTCTCAAAGACCCAGGACAGTTATGTAGGCGATGGGACAACAACTGCTGTTATAATAGCAGGTGCATTGCTTGACCAGGCACAGAGCCTTGTAAAGCAAAATGTCCACCCTACAGTGATTACAGAGGGGTACAAAACAGCCGCAGCACAGGCGAGCAGGGTTCTGGAGGAAATATCCAGACCAGTTACACTGAAAGACAAGGAAATCCTTATAAAAATGGCAAAGACTTCACTTAACAGCAAGAGTGCATCTGTGGAAAAAGAACTTCTGGGAACTATTTCATACAATGCAATAAAAACAATAGCAGAAGAGAGGGATGGCAAATATCTTGTTGATTTTGACAATCTCCAGGTTGTAAAGAAAAACGGTGGCGAAATCAATCAGACTGAACTTATAGATGGTATAATCCTTGACAAAGAAAAGGTACACCCTAACATGCCAAAGCTTGTTAAGAATGCGAAAATAGCGCTGCTTGATCTTGCTCTTGAAATAAAGAAACCAGAGTTTGATACAAATCTTCAGATAAATGACCCTTCAATGATACAGAAATTCCTGGGCCAGGAAGAGGATGTCCTGAAGGAAATGGTTGATAAGATCAAAGCAACAGGCGCAAATGTAGTAATTACCCAGAAAGGCATAGATGATATGGCACAGCACTACCTTTCAAAAGCCGGCATATATGCTGTAAGGAGAGTTAAGAAAAGCGATGTAGACAAGATAGCAAAAGCTACCGGTGCTACAATAGTTTCATCACTGGAAGAAATCGTAGCATCCGACCTTGGAGCCGCAGACGCTGTAGAAGAAAGAAAAATTGGCGACGACTACATGACCTTTGTTACAGGCAGCAAGAATCCAAAGGCAATAAGCCTGTTAATCAGAGCTGGTACAGAACATGTAGCAGATGAGATTGAAAGGTCAATTACAGACTCTCTACACGTAGTAGCAGCAGCCGTTGAAGATGGGGCATATACAACAGGCGGTGGATCCGCTGCTGAAGAAATAGCATTTAATCTTAGAAGCTACGCTACTAAAGTTGGTGGAAGACAACAGCTTGCAATAGAAAAGTTCGCAGACGCACTTGAGGAAATACCCAGGGCTCTGGCTGAAAATGCAGGACTCGACCCAATAGACATACTTATAAAAATAAGGAGTGAACATGCAAATGGGCACAAAACATTCGGAGTGAATGTCTTTTCTGGAAATGTCGAGGACATGGAAAAAGCTGGAGTCATAGAGCCGATCAGGATAGGGAAGCAGGCAGTAGAAGCATCAACAGAAGCTGCGGTGATGATACTCAGAATTGATGACGTAATAGCAACAAAGTCATCAAAGGGTGGTTCACCTGGCGGAGCAGGCGGAATGCCTCCAGGCGGAGACTATTAATTTTTTTATTTTTCCATAATATTTATTAGTTGTAAAACCATATCTTTTTATGATCCATGTAGGTTTGTATTACAAAGTTAAAGAAGGGCATAACGATGATTTTGTTAAAACTTTCAACAATGTTTTAGAATTGCTTAAAAGCAAACCGGAAACTGGATTTGTAGATGGCAAATTATACCAGGAAGTAGATTCGCCACGTGAATATATGATTTACACAGAATGGAAATCACGTGAAGCTTTTAAAGATTTTGTAGAGATGAAAGCCTTTAAGGATACCACAGATTACGGAAAATCCATACTTGAAGGTGCTCCAAGAAACAAGATTTTTGGGGAATCCAATGGACAAACTTATTAAACGATTTCATATATAGATTCATGGAAATATATTTCAAAGCCGGAAGTATAATATCTGATGAGAATTACTCTGGCATATTTTCATACGATGAACGAATTAAAAAATACAGGGCTCTAGCTTACCGTTATGTAGATATCATAAAGAAGCCGGGAATCATTGACAATGTTTTTAAGGATAAAAAACTCGAAATTAGTTCTGAAATAAACCTCAGGCCATACCAGAAAAAATCACTTGAGATGTGGCAGCGAAATAATTACTCAGGGACAATTGTTCTCCCGACCGCAGCGGGAAAGACTATACTGGGTATATATGCAATTACCATGCTTAAAGTTCCCACAATAATTCTGGCACCGACAATAGAGCTTATAATCCAGTGGAGGGAGAAATTGAGGGATCTTCTAAATGTGGAAGTGGGGCAAATCGGTGGCGGCGAAAAAGAAATCAGGGACATTTCAGTATCGACCTACGATTCTGCCTATTTAATGGCTGAAAGCCTCGGAAACCGTTTTAAGTTTATAATAGCGGACGAAGTCCACCACATGGCTTCGGAAAGCTATTTACAGATAGCAAAATATTATGCATCGCCCTATAGATTGGGTCTTACAGCAACATATGAAAGGGATGACAAACTGCATGAGGTGCTGGAAAAATATATGGGCGGCAAGGTTTTTGAACTGGGATATGAAGAGCTGAATGATTTTATTTCCAATTATAAAATTGTAAGAATACCCATAGACCTCACCGATGAAGACGAAATAGAATATGAGAAAAACCATACTATATTTTTATCCTACCTTAGAAAAAGGGACATAAAGATCAACGGGAATATGAATTTTGAAGATTTGATCCGGTCATCATGGAGTGCTGAAGGGAAAGAAGCGCTCATGGCATGGAGAAAATCAAGGGAAATCGCATTCAACGCAGAGAGAAAGGTGGAGTACCTCAAATATTTGCTGAGCAAGCATGCGGGCGAAAAAATAATAATATTTTCAGAAGATACCTCCACTGCATATCTGATATCCAGAGAATTTCTTGTCCCTGCGCTTACATACATGACATCAGGAAAAGAACGTAAAAAATATCTGGAAATGTTTAAATCAGGTGAAATTACAGTACTGGCCACATCAAGGATTCTTGACGAGGGCGTTGATGTGCCTGACGCATCTATAGCCATTATAATGAGTGGTT
>JAKBQO010000233.1 GCA_021835185.1 Thermoplasmata archaeon | reverse complement strand
GAGCTCATAAAAATTACCATACAGGGCACCACGCAATCCCGGGTCAATATACTGTGTTACCACCGGATCGGCAAGTACCCCGGTTAATAATCCACCAACTACCCCGGCAACGGCATGAGATGAAAAAACACCCAGGCTATCATCCACCTTGAATTTAGGCTCTATTTTATATAGAAATATCCATGGTATTATTCCTGTAGCTATTCCTATTATCATTGCACCATAAATGTTAACATAACCTGCAGCAGGTGTTATTCCAACCAGACCGGCTATGGCTCCAACAGATGCACCGATTAATGAGGGTTTCTTGAAAAACTTCATATCCATGAACATCCATGTCATCATGCTTACTGCTGTTGCCACATTCGTATTTATTATTGCTATTCCTGCATCTATGGTAGCCCCATATGGATCGCCACCGTTGAATCCATCCCAGCCCAGCCATATCAATCCCAGGCCCAGCATTACCAATCCGAGGTTATTTGCCTTCATCTTCATTTCATCTTTCAATCTAGGGCCTATTACAAAGGCTGCTGCTAAAGCCCCTATTCCGGCATCAAGATGTATGACATAACCGCCGGAAAAATCTACCGCTCCAAGCTGGTTTAACCACCCACCTGCGAAAAGCCAGTATGCAACAGGGCTATAAACTATCAGCGACCAGATTGGAACAAAAATCATCCATGCTTTGAAATTCATTCTTTCTAAAATTCCACCCAGCAATAGGATAGGTGTAATAGCGGCAAATACAAATTGAAAAAACATAACTGTTGAATTTGGTATCGTTAATGCATCTTTTAAGGGTCCAACTATTGCCTGGCCGGATATAAATGACCCTGCACCTGCAGGTGATGGAATTCCAAAAATATAATACCCATCTATTTTCAATAAACTCGATGTGCCAAAGCCGAAATTATAACCAGCCAGAATCCATATTATAAGTACTGCGGCAAAGGCATATAAAGCCATCATCATGGCATTTACCATATATTTCCTTTTTGTCAAGCCTGCATAGTATATAGCCAGACCGGGTATGCTCATAAGCCCAACCAGAGTGGAAGCGGTTAGCATCCATCCATTATTTCCTGTGTTAAGCCATGATGTGCTATCGGGGATAGTTGTATAATACAATATCATGCTATTCAGTAACATGATACATAGTAGCAGTTCTTTATAGATAAATATTTTTCTTTATTTTCTGTCAATTATTTTAATTATAAGATATTATTCGAATAAAAAATATTTATTTGAGTATAATATGCCTTTAAGTTATAAAATATATAGTAATACGAAATAAATAAGTAAAATAAAAACTTTTAGATATACAAAGAAATTACGCATTAAGATAGAAATGTTTGAAAATTGTTTGCATGGCATGTGTAGTCACTTATTGTTAAAATACTGCCTGCGGATATTAGTAATTAATAATTAGATACAGCCCGCTATGGCTTAAAAATGCTCTGATATTTGTCAGGCAAAACCAGAAAAAATATGAAATATCTGTTCTGACCCTTCTTATGATATTCATAGTTTTAAGTACAATAGGAATTGCAAATGGTTACTTCCACTTCATCGGTTAGATAGACCTTAAGCATTTCAGTTTTGGAATAATTTGAACCTATATATAGATTTGGTTACACCGGGATGTTTATCATAGTGGCATTTTTCCCACTGCCTGACTATATTGTTGTTCCATTTTACAGATATCGAGCAGTTGCTAATGCAAAGATTTATTGAGCATAGGAAAGCACTGCCAGTAGAGAGAAATACTGCATATCCTCAGGTTCAATTTCACCGGTAGTTTTAAATCCAGTTATTTTACTATATTATTGTACATCCATAGAATTACTACGATCATTCAAATCCATTTCCATATGGCATTGTCTTTTAAGGTATTCACCAGTTTCGCTGTCTTCACAGAATATATACGTTCCATAAATTCCCCTTGTTAGTAGAATTCTGTATCTATTAACAAGAAGAACCATAGCAGTGTCATATGATTCTTTATCCCCGTTCTTTCCTTTAAAGAATAGTTTTTTGATTTCAAAATCTTCACGATCCCGTCGCAAGGAAGCCTATGACTTCAGTCATAGGAGGAATTGCGACAATTTTATATATTGAGTTTATATTTGAATAATGTGCTTGAAACCCTTCAAATTAAATTGCTTCCAGACGATAATCAGAAGGCTCTACTCCTTGGCACATTCAAGCAATTCAATGAAGCATGTAATTTTGTCTCTAAAATAGCATGGGATAATAAAATATACAATAAAATATTCCTGCAGAGATTGGTATATTATGATATCAGAAACAAATTCGGGTTATCAGCACAGTTAACCATAAGAGTTATTGCAAAGGTTGTGGACACATATATGGTTGATAGATCAGTATTCCATGAATTCCGGGAATACGGAAGCATTGTATATGACCAGAGAATTATGAGTTTTAAAAGCATGGATGAAGTAAGCCTTAACACTATCAATGGAAGAATAAGAATACCGGTAACCATTGGAAAATACGGTGAAATACCATTAGATAGGATGAGGGGCCAATGTGACCTTGTAAGGAAGCATAAACTCTTCTA
>JAKBQO010000232.1 GCA_021835185.1 Thermoplasmata archaeon | reverse complement strand
TTTTTTGCTGATGTTCATCCCGTTTTCGGTAATCACAACAATAGCAAGTTTTTTTCCATTCATGGAGGATTATTGAATATGTTATAATATATTTATCTGGTATTTGTTGTGTATTATATGGTTGGCGATAAATATATATACAATTCAAAAATATGGAAATACCGGGGAGCATAAAAGCTGAGAGGATAAGGATCGACCCGTGTAACCTGATCCGGACAATACCGGCGGAGGGAGATGGATACGAATAGAAAATTTATAAAAATATGGCGGATTATATGTTGAGCAGGAAACAGCGCTTCATGCTGATGTCAAGCGCTTCCGGGCTCACGTTTTGGGGAATAGTTGGAACTCTTGGACCACTTGCAGCAGCAGGCTCAATAATAGGAGTATTGCCACATTTTCTTAAAGTGGTTGTTTTATTGATTGGCCCATTATTTGTTCCTTTTGGGAATTTTATAATGGGCTTTCTTACTGACCGTCTTGGACGGAAGAAAATATTTCTGATGACCATGATTATTTATGGTGCAGGCATAATAGTAATATCACTTAGTTATACATTCCTCCCACTGATAATAGGGCTCATGCTTGCTGAATTTGGTGTTGGTGGTGAGGAGATACCGTCTCTGTCATTAGTTTCCGAAGATTCTCCAATTTCACAGAGAGCCAGATGGCTTACCATAATATCTGATTTTGACAACATAGGAAGTGCAATCATTGCAGGGCTATTTGTGGTTATAGTGAACTCATTCGTAGACCGGATTGTACTCCTTGTGGCTGCATCAGTCCTCATAGTTATAATGATATTTTCCAGGATTTCCCTGCCAGAATCATTTAAGTGGGAAAACATTCACGGTGAGACCGAGAAATCAAAAAATACAAGATCTGAACTTTACATAGACAGTGAGGGAATTAATGTCAAGAAGCCCTCTTACCGCCTCACGCTGTTCGTTCTCATGGCAATGGCCATTTCACAGTATACTACATTCGGGTTAATGGCCTATATAATAGGTCCATATGAATTTGCGAAGCCATTTACAGATGATATGATAATATTTGTCGCCCTTCTCGGTGCTTCTGTGGCTGGTTTTATTGCAGCACCGTTGATATCCAGAGGCAGAAAAGTATATACAACGTATTCCTATGGCATTGGCTTTATTTCAACTGTGATAATTTTCCTCCTTGTGCCTGTTTTACATAACCTCTTAATATTCTATCCCCTATTATTTGTAAACATGATGATGAGTGAATTTGCCTGGGCTTCCAGAACCACACTGGAACCAGAACTTTCACCTACAAGGTTAAGGGGAACGTTTATAGGAACGGTCAGACTTGCACCTATGATTGTCTATCCCATACTTGTCATCCTTACCAGCAATGTCTCCCTGAGAGTCTTTATATTGATTAATACTGGCCTGTGGCTTCTTGGATTTATTGCTGCCATTGTATGGCACCGTTACGGAATTGAAACAGGAAATGTAAATATAGATTACCCCAATAATTGATGACAAAGTTTGTACAATAAGATTAATATATACTTTTCCCGATTAACTTAAGACTTCCAATGGATATAAATATAGATGAGAGCATAACAAAATGGGAAAAAGATGTCATTGACACATCAAAAAACAACAGGCTTCTTTATTTCACCCCAGAATCTTTTCTTAAGATCAATACACCTTCCATGTTGTTTCTTTTCGATGACCTTGTAAATAAGGATAAAAAAATGGGTGTACGCATCACCAGTGATGAGGAAAACAGAAAAAAGGATGAAATAATTTTCTCAAAAAGAGATGGAATAGAAAAATCACTGGGTAATATACTTTACCAGGCAAACAGTGCATTAAAGGAACATGGATCCAATGTGCTTTTCATATCCTTCGGGCTACTGAAATGGAACGATGACAATGGAAAAACTGCAGAGACTCAGCTATTTTTTGTACCCATTACACTAACCAGGAAAATGTTTAACAATTATTCAATTGAATCCATAGAGGGGGATATATTTTTTAATCCTGTTCTAAGGGAGAAACTAGAGCAATTCGGCATTAAATTTGATTTTAATTTTGAGGATAATTATAATTTATCTGAGGCAATGAGAAATTTCAGGTTGACTGTCAAGGATACAAAATGGACAGTAAGCAAGAATTCTTACCTTGGCATAGTTTCGTTCACAAATAACACAATTTATAATGATATTAAAAAGAATCATGATACCATAAAAAAGAATGACCTTACAAGAGGACTTGCAGGGGATTTCGAAGTAATTAAAAAAATCAATGGAAAAATGCCGGCATATATTGACTATTCAATAAATACAGTTATGGATGCAGATTCAAGCCAGATAAGGGCCATTTATTCTGCAAGGAGTGGGGGCAGTTTCATACTTAACGGACCACCGGGGACAGGTAAAAGCCAGACAATTGCAAATATCATAGCAGATTCCATGAAAAACAATAAAAGCGTTCTTTTTGTCAGCGAAAAAAATGCGGCAATCGAGGTTGTCAGGAAAAGGCTTGATGAAGCTGGCCTCGGTGATTTCATATTGAATTTCCACGGGAATACACCGAAATCAGAGGTTATTAAATCATTATACAGGTCAGTTGAA
>JAKBQO010000231.1 GCA_021835185.1 Thermoplasmata archaeon | reverse complement strand
GATGTCCCGGTTCCAGCCATGTTATGGATAAGAGCATACCTTGCATCCTTTATCTGGTTATCACCAGCTTTGCCCATTAGTTGCTTATATGCATCCACTGCCTGCCCAACACCAACAGCACCGTATGGGTCTCCTTTGGCTTTCAGCCCGCCTGAGGGATTTACGGGAATACTGCCATCGAGTTTTATTTCATCATATACAAGATCTTTTGCTTTCCCTTTTTCTGCGAATCCCAGATCTTCCAGTTCTAATAGGCCATATATTGAAAATGAGTCATGAACTTCCATGAATGATATATCACTCCTTTTTTTCTGTGCTTTATGTAATGCTTTTTCCACAGCAAGTTTTGTTGAGTTTAATGTATAGATAGATTTCCTTGAACCGACAGAGAGATAGTCTTCTGCCACTGCAGAACTTAATATGCGGACGCCTTCACGTTTATTTTTTTTCATATAACTCTCAGATGCCAGAACCAGTGCTGCCGCACCATCACTTAGAGGGGAGCAGTCCATCATATTAAGTGGGTCGGCAACAGCAGTTGCGTTCATTGCCTGCTGTATCGTCAACTTGTTTCTGAACTGTGCATCTGGATTCTTTGAACCGTTCATATGATCATTTACTGAAAACATCGATAAAGCTTCCTTTTCAACGTTGAAATCATGCATGTATTTTCTGGCTATTAGTGCTGCCATTGCTGCAGGTGTTGCACCGAAAAAGGCCTCCCACTCGCGGTCAAGTATTGATGATGATTTCTCAAGTATATCGCTTCCGTGTATATCGGTCATTTTTTCTACACCACCCACGACTACAACATCATATTCTCCCGATTTTATGGACAGATAAGCATCCCTTAATGCAGCTCCGCCCGAAGCCGTTGATGATTCTACCCTTAAAGAGGGAATGCCGTCAGCAGACAATCCTGAAAAGTCTGCTATCAGGGCACCTATATTTTCCTGCTGATTTATAACACCAGCAAGTGAATTTGCGCCATAAATTGCATCCACGTCCCGGGAATAAATTCCAGCATCTTCAATAGCCTTTAATCCGGCTTCAACTGCCAGATTCCTCAGGGATTTGTTCCACAATTCCCCAAATTTTGTTTGTCCAGCACCGATAATATAAACTTCATTACTCAAAATTCTCACCCATAATAAGCATTTTTCTGAATTTCGTATACATAGCATAGTCTATGAACTTTACATTTTCTATCATTTTTCTTACGCCGGGGGCATTTTCATGTTTATAGCTTTTCATGTCATCCGTTATAGTAATATCAAAGGCATCCGATCCAGCACCTGAACCGAAGGAAACTGCAAGTATCCTGTCTCCAGGTTTAGCTTCATCCAGTATGGCGGACAATCCGGTCATTGTAGAACCGGAATAAGTGTTTCCGATATATGGCGTTAACAGTCCAGTTTTATACTGTTCCTCAGTGAAACCCAGCATTTTTGCAACTCTTGTGGGGAATTTCCCATTGGGCTGATGGAACACAACATGATCATAATCACTGTTTTTTGTTCCCATCCTGGACATCATTGCCTTTGCTGCGGATATAACATGCTTGAAATACCCTGGCTCTCCGGTAAATCTCTCACCGTGCCTTGGATAGGGCTCTCCTTCCCTTCTCCAGAAATCGGGAGTGTCTGTGGATACTGATAATGTATCATTAATCTCTGCTATTACATCATCCTTCCCAATAATCACTGCTGTACCACCTGCGGATGCACTATACTCAAGAGCGTCTCCTGGAGCTCCCTGTGAGGTATCTGATCCGATAGCCATGCCATATTTTATATAATCCGCATCAACCATTGCCTTAACGTTCTGCATTCCGGCCGTACCTGCTTTGCATGCAAATTCATAATCAGCAGCGAAATACTCAAGTGGCATGCCTATTGCTGCAGCTACTATTGTAGCAGTGGGTTTCACAGCATATGGATGAGATTCAGAACCGACATATATTGCTCCAATATCATGAGGGTTAATTTTTTTTCTTTTAAGTGCATTTCTTGCCGCCTCGACTGATATGGATGCAACATCCTCATCAGGTGAGGGTACCGATTTACTGAGTATAAAAAGATTATTTTTCATTTTTTCTGGATCATCGCCCCATATCCTGGCTATTTCCTCTGGCTTAATTCTATATATGGGAACATATGACCCATAGCTTACAATTCCAGACATAATTGGATAAGTATAAGGGTATATATAAAAATTCACGTTTAATATTTCGTTAACTGCCGTAACATATGGAAAACTTTTTCTTTATGTAGGCATGCCAAATAAAAATATTTTAAAAATATTTATATATGATTTCCCATTGTTATACTATGGTAGCTATTGATGTAGGAGAAGTAATTTTAATTCTTGTTCTGATAATAATTGTGGCAATTATATTGTCAGGAATTCATATTTTGAAAGAGTGGCAAAGAGCGCCGGTTTTGACCCTGGGAAGATATACAGGATTAAAGGGGCCTGGACTTGTTTATGTAACGCCTATTATAAGTAAGATTACAGTAGTGCTTTCAACCAGGATACAGGCAGTGGCCTTTAAAACTGAGTCTACATTTACTCAGGATAATGTTCCTGTGAATGTTGATGCAGTAATG
>JAKBQO010000230.1 GCA_021835185.1 Thermoplasmata archaeon | reverse complement strand
CATTACCAATTCAGATATAACAAATTTCATGTATGTATTTGAATTTGTAAAATTATTTTTGAGCTTTATACTCTTCACTATAAATATAAGCAAAATAAATGTAGCAGCACTGCCTATTATGACTCCTGAAATTTCAAGCAACGTACTTGGAAGAGTATAGTTGAAATAGCCATCAAGTATAGAATCTACTATTACTGGTATAGTAATTATGGGCATAAAATGAAGACCTAAAAATTATCCAACCACATAATAATTTTAAACTCTTTCTATCAAAAGCGAATATCCCTGCCCGCCACCTACACATAAGGTTGCAACTCCAAGATTGCCCTTCTTTTCCTGAAGTGTCCTTGCAAGTGTTCCGGCTATTCTTGCACCGGTTGCACCCAGTGGATGCCCGATGGCTATAGACCCTCCATGTATGTTTACCCGGTTTCTGTCTAAATTAAGGTGCTTGATAGCATTCAATGCAACAACTGCAAATGCCTCGTTGATTTCCCAGTAATCTATGTTATCCGGTGAAAGTTTATTTTTCTTTAGCAACTTGTTAGTTGCAGGTACCGGCCCATGGCCCATTATGGTCGGGTCTACTCCGGCAGCGGCATAGTCTATTACTCTTGCAAGTGGCTTTAATCCATATTCTTTTATTTTTTCGCCGGACATAAGCATGAGAAGGGAAGCACCGGAACTCAGTGGCGGCGAATTACCTGCAGTCACCCTTCCATTTTCCTTAAATGCCGGTTTTAATTGCCCCATCTGTTCCAGTGTACTCTCTGGTCTGGGAGTCTGGTCGGCATTGATTGTTTTAACACTTCCATCATGCGTTACTGTAACCGGTAAAATTTCGTCCTTATAGAACCCTTCTTCTATTGCATGTCCAGTTAGTTTCTGCGATTCAAATGAAAATTTATCCATGTCTTCCCTGGAAATATTATTAATTGCAGCCAGTTTCTCGGCAGTCAATCCAACATGGTATGTGACATCCATGTCATATTTTTTGTATTCTGGCTTTTCCATTAATTCGGTATTATATTTTACATACGGATCATTATATAATGGCACATGTGTCATGTGTTCCATTCCTCCGGCAAGTACTATGTCAGAGTTTCCTGTCTGGATTTCCATTGCGCCTATTGCAGTGGCATTCAGGGAAGATGAGCAGGCCCTGTCAATTGCCATCGATGGCACACTCACCGGCAATTCAGAAAGCAGTGTCTGGTGCCTGCCTCCGTATGTCCAGTTTTCGCCGGCTTGAATAGCGCATCCGGTAATTACATCCCCTATTTCTTCCGGATTTATTCCCGTGCTCAGGGAATCTTTTATAAGCTTTGAGAGCAGAACATCCATGGATACTCCGTTGTATACATCCTTGGAGGGATTATCGGGCTTTGCTCTGGAGAATGGAGTTCTTTTATAATATGCTATATAAACATCTTTCATTTTAATCACTATCGAGTTTGAAATTTGCAATGACGCATGCTTCAAACATCGTACTCATATGAGCAACATTTTAATAAATATTCCTTTGTTGAAATATTGTTATTTCTGTTTGTACAGGATTTTGTTTCATTCCAGCATATGGTGATACATTTTCTATACAACTATCTTAAGAACTTTCAGCTGGAAAATACTAGCACAAAGTAAAATGCGACTGGTGATGGCAATTATGGGATGCAAAATGGAAAAATCTTTTCATTATAAATTTATACTCTTATGTGTATAATTTTGATAAAATGATATCAGACGTGGTCAAACAAATATTATTTTATGGAAATAATAAAGTTATTTTATAATGAATTAGGGGTCATATTCAAATAATACGTTCCATAACGCATCCGATATTGATTTATGCATATATTATAATGATACCCTTGAAGAAAGGCAGAAATTCAGGCTAAATATATTGTCCGGTTTAAATGATATATTCGATGTGCAGATTTTTCAGGATTTGCCCCTGTATATTAGAAAGGACGTATTGAATGGCAAATTATTGTATATGAAAGATAAATCTATTTACGAGATAGCAAGAAATACAATTGAGGAATTTGAAGATTTTAGAAGAGGTTATTACGATGCAATTGGACTGGAGAAAATAAAATGAGGAAAGATATAATCAAAAATAAGATAAATGAAATTGTTCAAAGCCTTGATTTAGTTATTGAAAATATGCCAGATACTTTTGATAAGTTTAACGAGTCCGGGATTATAAAAGATGGAATTTATAAGCGTATTGAATATTCCATTGAAAATCTTATAGATATATTTTATATTTTTAATTCGGATTTTAATTTGGGCATACCCTCCGATGACACTGACCTAATAAATAATTTAAAGGCGAAAAATATTATTTCAGAGGATATAGCTCTAAGGATACGAAATTTAAAGGATTTCAGAAATATTGTGGTTTACGGATATGGCGAAATAGATAATCGTATGGCATATGATTTTATTAAAACTAATCTGGATGACTTTTATATGATAATTAAGTCTATAGAATCTGTTATTGACCAGAATTAAATGATGCTGTATCTCTCCCTTTTTGTGTTAAGTGCATATAAAAATTATATAATAATCACTATATAATTATATCAATTCGAGTGTAAGAGTATGCCCTCCCCCGCCGCC
>JAKBQO010000229.1 GCA_021835185.1 Thermoplasmata archaeon | reverse complement strand
TTCTGGACCCCAGTATGAACGGGATAGTGCATACCATAACGGTACTGTTTGGCCATGGCTTGTAGGTTCCTATATTACCGCCTGTGTACGGAATGGATATAACCCCAACGACCTGTACAGGTATTTTTCCCAGTTGTATACATTGAATTATGTGCCAGAAATTTTTGACGGCCTTAACCCAGGAAATCCACGTGGCTGCATTATGCAGGCATGGAGCTACGGTGAACTTATAAGATCCTATTATGAAGACATTAAGAAGGCCAGGGGAAAACCACATGCAGGGAAGGTGAATCAATGAAGGTTGCTGTAATAGGATGGGAGCTTCCCCCTGCGTTTTCAGGAGGTCTTGGAATACACACCTCTAATATCTTCTCAATAATAGGAAAAATGATTCCAACCGACATTTACCTTCCTGATATGGGATATTCTTTTTCGGGTTATCCATTTAACATCAGAACAGTACAGGTGACAAGGGGCATTGCCGGTGGATCCTATTCACATGTAACCAATTTCACGGAAGCAGTTGATGATTACAATCAAAAAGTGGTGGAAAATTTTAGGCCGGATGGTGTGTCAGTTGTACACTGCCATGACTGGATAACATTCAGTGCAGGTATAGAAATAAAAGAAAAATTCGGCATACCGCTGGTTGTAACTTTTCATAGTACAGAGTATGACAGGTCTGCCTATTTCAATCCACAGAGCGATATAATGAAAAGAGAAAAGGAAGGTGCTGAAAAGGCTGATGCCATCATAACGGTTTCCAATCTCACAAAAAAGATTTTAGTTGAAAAATACAATATAGACCCTGATAAGATAACCGCGGTATACAATGGTGTAAAATCATCTGCTTACACACAGGGGCAGAATTATAAAAGGGAGAGGCAGATTCTTTATTTCGGCAGGATAACCAGCCAGAAAGGCCCCAAATTTTTTATGGAAATGGCAGATAAAATTCTCCAGTATGAAAAAAATGTTAAATTTGTCATGGCGGGAACCGGGGATATGCTTGATGAAATGAAGGTCTATGCCCTTGACCATGGTTTCAGAGAAAAAATCCTTTTCCCAGGTTTTGTGGACTTCCATAAGGCAATAGAGTATTACAAGAGGTCGGAGGTTTTTGTAATACCTGCGGTATCAGAACCATTTGGCATAACTGTACTGGAATCCATGGTTTCTGGAACGCCTGTGATAATGAGTAAAACCACAGGTGTTGGAGAAGCGCTTAACAATGCTTTGAAGTCTGAATACTGGGATACAGATGTTATGTCATCATATGCTGTTTCCATTATAAACCATAAAAGCCTCATGGATACTCTTTCACTATACGGAAAGTATGAAGGTATGTCATTCACATGGGAAAAATCGGCAATAAAAACGATAGAGGTGTACAGATCAATATGGAAAATATAGTTTTTTACTTTGAACTGCATCAGCCATTCAGGCTCCGGCCACTGCGAATGCAGGATAATGCAACTGCCATGGACATATTCTGGGAAGAAAAGAACAGGGAGATTTTTAAAAGAATTTCAGAAAATGCCTATATACCGGCAACACAAACCCTGATGGAAAGTGGCATAAAATCTACCTTCTCCATGTCGGGCACATTTATAGAACAGGCAATGAAATATAGCCCAAAAACCATAGATATTATAGAGGACTACGTAAAATCCGGAATGTGTGAGCTTATGGGTGAAACATATTTCCACTCACTGGCCTCAATATGGGATGAAGAGGAGTTCGAATATCAGGTAAGGGAACAGACAAAGACGATGAAGAACATTTTTAATTATTCTCCTGTATCATTCAGGAATACGGAACTGATATACAACAACAGAATTGCGGAAATGGCAAAGAATATGGGTTTTAGGAATATCATAGCCGAGGGTACGGACGAAATATCAAAAAATTTCAGCCCCAACTATAGATATGTAGCGCCATCCGGCATTAACCTTTACCTGAGAAATTATTCCATGAGTGATAACATATCTTTCAGGTTTTCAAACACTGTGTGGAATGAGTACCCACTTACGGCTGATAAATATGCAAAATGGATTCAAAACAGCCCGGGAGACATAATGAACCTTTACATGGATTATGAGACATTCGGAGAACACCAGAGGAAGGAAACAGGTATATTTGATTTTATCAGGTACTTATCGAAATATATTGAGGATTACGGGATAAAAACCATAAAAATTGATGAAATAGCAAAAGAACATAATGCCAGGGGAATGGTCAGCATTGAAAAAACCATATCATGGGCAGATACAAGGAGGGACTTATCAGCATGGCTGGGAAATGCAATGCAAAATGAAGCATTCAACCGCTTAAAACGGTGTTCCACTTCTGATAATAAAGAAATATGGAGATATATGCAGACATCTGATCTCATATATTATATGTCCATGGGAAATCCCGAGGATTTTACCGTTCATGAATACTTTAACCCATACAGGTCACCCTATCTCGCTTTTATTTATTATATGTTTGCACTGGATAACATATGCGCTTCTCATAATGAAAGGATTGAATAAATGGAGAACGCTGTTCTTTATTTTCCCAGCAAAATAAATTAACTATGCTGCCATAGCAGATGGTGAATTATCTAGCCAAATGGCTACAAAATTAACTACCAAAGGCT
>JAKBQO010000228.1 GCA_021835185.1 Thermoplasmata archaeon | reverse complement strand
CCATGTTACGCCTGTGGGATCTTCCGTTCTTGTTGATGGATATATGGCATCTGTAAATGCCACGGGTTATTATACGATCTCTGTTCCGGCTGGAGAACATACAGTTTCGGTTTATCATGATGGATACTTCCCAACGTCTAAGAAAATAGACATAACCTCTTCAATGACTTTGAATTTTAATCTGTTGAAGGAGCCATCAAAGGTAAGCTCTAACATGACCCGTAATGCAACGACTGCAATAGGATACAATGTTACGGTATCTGACGTCCTGGACGAAAAAGGATTCGTGGCAGTAAATTTCACAGCCACAAAGAATGGAACCTTGTTAGTTTCTATACCATATAACGACATGAAAAATGCTACGATATCAGAAGTACTGAACAGTTCCATATATATAAATGGTGTTAAGGACAAGAATTTCAGCATAACAATAACATCAAACTATACTGTGATTCTTAAAGTATACAATCTCAGTGGTGATCCTACCCTTTACTGGACATATAGCCCAGCAGCCGTTCTGCCAACTGCACCACCTCCTCCATTTAGACTCTCAATTCTTGAAGAGGGTATTATTATTGGAGCCATAGTTGCAGTAGTAGCTCTTGTTGGTGTGATAATTGTCAGGAAAAAGAATAGGTGATAAAACTATGTGACAGAAAGCATGGTTAGTTTGACAACACCCTAATATTATTTTTTGAACTTAATAATTTATGATAAATATTTAAAAATTAATATTATTAAGAGCATTTTAAAAATTACACCACGGGGAAGTTCTTAAAATATTTGGTTAATTTATTATTTATTGAATAAATGTACGTTTATCCCAATAATTCATCCACATCATAAATTCAATGGCTTTCTTGTATATTGAATTCTAAAAAGTAAATTCATTCTCAGTGGAAGAAACATCCAGTGCACTGATATATTTTAATAACTAAAGACCAGCCTGTTGAATGTATTCTACAACGCTTCTTATACCCTCATTCAGGGAGGTATAATCCTTTATTAGAGGGTTTGATGCTGAAAGTTCTTCAGCCTCGTCCAGTATATATGGCTGGTGCTTTACTTTGAGGTCATTTCCCGTAATTGTCTTTACTATGTCAATCAGGTCATTTACGGATGTTTTAACTCCAGTACCGATTTGGTAATCACCCGGTTTAATTTTCCTGTCCAGTATAAGGCCGATTACTTTTTTCATATCTCCAATGTAGAAATAGTCTCTTTTATGGTTTCCATCTCCATATACTATGGCTTCCTCTTTGTTTAATGCTGCTTTTGTGAAAAGAAAAACAGCGCCTTTCTGGCTACCAGGACCATATATATTGAAAAATTTCAAGATATATGCACGGATATGGTAGAGTTCCCTATATAAGTTAATCCACTCTTCTGACTGAACTTTTGAAAGAGAATAAGGATTTGTGGGTTTAGCTATGGAGCCTGATGTGGGGAAGACAAAATCTGAATTGTCCCTTCTGGCCTTTTCAAGAAACTTAAGTGTCAGTGAAAGATCGTCTTCGAAATACTCATAGGGCATTTCTATGGACTTCCGGATCAATCCCCTTGCTGCCATATGTATTATCAAATCAAATTTCTCCGATGGAAACGTGTCACCAATATCATATCCCTTAACCTCAAAATTGTTATTTGTAGATAGATTTGAAAAAATACTTGAGTGAAGTACCACCTTTGAAAATCAAGTCGTTA
Source organism: Thermoplasmata archaeon (assembly GCA_021835185.1). The sequence goes on along the minus strand of JAKBQO010000228.1, from coordinate 972 downwards.
GTGAAAACATAATATATTTCACGAAGAAGTAAAATGAGCAAATAATCCCTTTCTAATTGTCTAATATCTCTGAATTTACTGGAGAATTCCATCAAATCATGTTCATCTATCATCACAAGCCCTCCTGCAATAGTTTTGAATTAATGTTTTGTGATCGCAACAATGCCGCAACTCTTTTTACAATTACCTTTTTTTTCATTCTTAAGGCAAAATTTACAAGCAAATCTACATTGATCATTTTTCTGTGTAGTGCTTCTGCAAATGCCTCTTCGACGTATGAAAATGGAGGTGATCTAAGGTATAAGGAATCTATGATCGCTTTTTCTATGGTAGCAACATATGCATTGCCTATTTTCTTATAGCCGAAGAAATGGTCTTTTTGAATCTTTATGAATTCCAGTGCATAGTTTTCTATTGTGATAGGCCTATGTCGTTTTAGTGTTATGACGGTATACTTAATAATAAACTGATCTGTAACTGAATGGAATTGAAATGCTGCAAATGTACTTATGTAGGATGGAAATACAACCTGTGAGGCTATTTCATAGATATTTATTCCATGACCATCATTAATATAATACTTTCCTCTCTCACTATGCCGCTTATATGCGGTTGGGTAAATAAAAAATGTTATGATGATAATGGGCTGGAATGTGCCTTCTAGGTACCGTCATGCATATAAGTAAACTGCTACATACGCCATGAATTCTCCAATACCTCGTATTTTAAGGGAGATCTTCCAACAAAAATAATTATTCATCTAACGGGATATAATCACCATAGTGCTATCCATAATTCTTATATATTTTGTTGTAATCAAATTATAATAATTATGTTACAACAATTTATAAACAGAAAATATGAATTACAATTCCTTAATGATAAATATAATGAGAATAAAAAAGAGTTAATAATTATTTATGGACGAAGGAGAATTGGAAAAACGATGTTGATTAAACAGTTCGTTGAGAA
>JAKBQO010000227.1 GCA_021835185.1 Thermoplasmata archaeon | reverse complement strand
AAAAGGGTGAATATGTACTCATGGATTCAACAGCAATATTCTCCAGATCGGAGAATATCTCATTCCTTGAACTGGGGCATAATTCAAAGGAGATTCACCTGCCACAGATCAATGTAATGATGCTCTTCTCCTCAACCAGGACAATGCCAACATTCATCCGTATACTTCCAGGATCGATAAGGGATGTCACAGCCATGGCCAATACTGTTGACATGGCTGGTGTTGAGAGATGCGTTATAGTTGCTGACAAGGGATTCTTCTCTGCAGACAATGTGAAGAAGCTTAAGAAGAGGCATCTCAGCTTCATCATACCGCTGAGAAGAAACTCTTCCCTTATTCCAGACTCTGGAGAATTCTCAGGTGTCTTCATGTATGATGGAAAGCCGGTAAAGTACTGGAATAATGAGAATGATGTGTATATCTTTGAGGATCCTGTTCTGAAAAGTGAGGAGGAGAAAGATTACCTCATACGCATACATAAAAATGCAAGGAGCAAAACATCATTCAATGAACGATCGGAGTATTTCGGTAAGCTATACCTGCTTTCTGATCTGAAAGAACAACCGGAAAGGATATACCGCCTGTATAAGCAGAGGGAATACGTGGAATATGCCTTCAATGTGTACAAGAATGATCTTGAAGCAGATCGATCGTATCTCGGGGATGATCACATGCTCTTCTCCTATATGTTCCTGAACCTGCTGTCTCTGTACCTTCATTTCCAGATACTGAACATGATAGATGGGAAATACAGTGTCAGGGATGTACTGCTGATACTTTCAAGGATAAAGGCCTATAGAATGGAAAGCGGGGAGATAATGAGTGAGATACCAAAGAAAGCAAACGATCTGGTGTCAACCCTAAATATAAATCTTGACCTATTACGTAAAAAGTGATGAGTTAAGGATTAACCTATAAGTTTCCAATATTTAATCATAATCTTACCTTCTATGGTAATTATATCCCGTTGGTATACTATATTAATTTTATTTTTAGTAATTATTCTATATCAATTTCTCATTAATGGATTTCCCCTCTTTGATATATGCGATGTAATATTGTAATCTCCTGATTGCCTGGTCATAGGATCCATTCCTGCATATGCCCTTAACTTTACAATGGAATCAAACCTGTTTATATCTCCTATGGATGAAAGCATAATTGAACCCTTCCTATACTATATTTCTGTTATCATTTAACTGCCTGTTCAATATATCTATTAACTTTAAAAATAAGTATAATATGACGCCATTTACATGTTTTTAAATATTGAATCGTATATATTTTTTTCCTCAACTTCCTTTTTATCTTCTCTGGCCAATTTGCCTATTTTCGCTTTGTCCAGATACCATTGGTTTATGCGCCAGGATTTTCCATGAACTATGTTAATTTCTTCCCTGAATGTTGTAACTATACCATATTCTTCAAGGTTGTAAAAAACATCCCTCTCAGCGGCAGTAAGAACGTTATCTATTATATAATCTTCATATCCGAAAAATGAAAGAATAAAATCGCAGAGATCTTCTGAATCCTTCTCAGACATACCCTTTTTGCCATATATATTTTCAATGGCTTTTAATAACTCATCTCTGCTCACTGTCATGTAATTACTATTAATCACTTGTTATTAAATATTATGAATTTACTTTAAATAATATAACGTTATATTTCCATGTTGTTTTTATATAAATATTTCCTCTATAATCGAATTTTCATGGGCTAATACTGTTATTTTCTTTTCTAATTTTACTACCTGTCCAGGGACATATTTTTTAGCTGTATTATCATCAATATAGCCTACCCCAGAATCTATCTTCAATATCCTGCCCGGAGGAATTTCCACTTTTTCCCCTGCCCTGATATAATGTTCCTTAATAATTTTACCATTATCTTCATATAATATTTTTGAGTATCCATAGGATGTATCCTTCCTGCCATTATACATTTCCTTGATAGTTTTTAAATCCTTTTCGCTGTCAATGCCAAGCCACAGGGCATCCTCACAGTATACACCCATCCGGTTATTGTTTACAAGATAGGGAAACACACTTTTTTCAATGTCTTTTTCCATATATTTTCTGAAAAAGGCATTAAATGCAGATTTTTTTATATAGTACATTCCTGCATTTATATAATGATCCAGCTGTGGCTTTTCCCTGAAATTATCTACCTTATCGCCTGAAAACTCAACAATTCCATAGGGGCTCTGCATTTTCGTTACAAACATTACCATATCGTAATTTCTGGAAATGGAGAAATCAACGAAGTTTTTGAAATTTATATCCGTTACAGTATCACCATTCCTGACTATGGCATCATCATCTATATTTTTCATAAGGTTAGAAAGGGAAAACAGAGTTCCCATGGGCTTTTCTTCCCTCAGGTAATGGATATTCATATCTCTGTAATTCTTGTAACGTTCTTCTATTACCTCACTGAGATATCCTGAAAGGATGTAAACATCCCTGATTCCTATGTTTTTAAAATCAAAAAGCTGCCGGTCCATTATTGTATAATTGTCCGTAATTTCCACCAGTGCCTTAGGAATATGGTCTGTTATTGGTTTTAAACGTTTGCCGTATCCACCTGCAAGAATTGCTCCTATCATAGCATTGTAATCAAACCCCTTTATAATTATTTTTGCAGTGGCCTATTGAAAAATAAAAAAAATATCAAA
>JAKBQO010000226.1 GCA_021835185.1 Thermoplasmata archaeon | reverse complement strand
TAAGAAATTATGATGTCAGTATTGCATATCCCGGGCACAGAGATAATTTTACAAATTTTTCTGACAGAATAGATCAGATACTGGAACATCATCGGATAAGAATAGAGAATATGGCTTTACCCCTAAACCAGTGGCATAATGCCTTTGAAATAGCCTCCTCCATAGAATGGAGCAAGGGTAGAAAATTAAAGGATATGAATTCTATGGAAAAAAATTTTGCAATAATGGAAACAATTGCTCATTTGATTCATATGAAAAATTTAGGAATAATTGAAGAGAAATATGCTGGAAACATTTGTATGTACAGGGCATTGGACAAGGTTTAATTTCCTATTAATTGGAATCGCTCATTTCTACATGATTTAAAACCATTATAGTCATATTTCATACCTGTGAAATATATGTAACAGAAATATTTTTATTATTAAAAACCATAAAGTTATGATTAAAATGGATGACCCAGTGAAAATTGCAAAAATGGATAGTGAGAATAGAAAAAAGGCAATGCAGGAAGTGTTTAACGAAATGTTCAAACACAGTGATGAGGAGAAAGTTGATTTAATCAAAAACTTCATAACCGGAATTAGAGCGGTTGATGATAGTACATATATCGGACTGTGCACCACGAATCTGGATTTAGCAGCTGGAATGGGCGAAAATGAATTGAAAGCTTTTGTAGGAATCCGTATGAAGGCAAATTCTGAGCTTCCGCCAGATCTTAAAGCAAGAGACATGAAAATGCTCCAGGCTGCAATGGGGAAAGTTCCTGCGTCTGTATCAGGTAAAATATCAAAGTTTATGCAACAATAATTCATTGATATTTCCATAAAATATATTTTAGAAGTTCCAATTTAATGGAAAATAGCCCCAATGTCCATGGGAGACCGTCTCTCAGGCAATTCAATTATTCAGTGGCTATTGGTACAATATGGTATTAATTAACTATTTTGCAAAATCTTTAAACCGATGAAATCATTATCATATGTCTTATAAATAAGTATATACGATTCATGAATATATATGACGACGTAAGACTATAAACAACCCGGCCTTTAATGGGCTCCGGATATAGCATATTGCGAGTCACATTGCAATGACCATCCGATCAGGGGCTGGGCTTAGAATTCCCCGTGGGTCAGGAAATTATGAAACGTGATTAATATCCGTTAAACCGGGGAAAAGTTTCAAAACTATTAAAAGATAAAATTATTCCAGGATCATATCACCTGATTTGCTATGAGTCTGTAAAGCATTTTTAATTTTTGAATTGCATCCCTAGATTCCCGTATACCGTACAACTCCAGCATCTCATCTGGGTCTTTGTATAGAAGATATACATCACTGTTCGTTGAGTATATTAGAAGTTTCGATGGAAGTTCTATTCCAATTTCTGGGTTTTCCTTCATGAGTAGTGTTCCTGTTACGGGAGAACCGAAGATAATTACCGTTTCATTTTCCATATTTAACCCGACCTCTTTTGCATTCTTCCTGTGGTCTATAATTGAAAACACGGTGACTCCCTTTGACTTAAGAAAATCAACCACTAAATTGACAGTGTCTTCAAATCCGTGAGCACTCTGGCATTTAATCAACATATTGCTTTATTAATATAAGATATAATATACTTGCCCTGAATATTTTTCTTTCTAAATTTTTAATGCCATAAAGCAATACCTTCAAAAGATATAAATTTTATACAGCAATAATGAACCATGACATGGCGAAAAATTCTGGGACTAAAGGCTCTGGAAAATTCAGGCAATCATGTATCTATCAACCTTGGTAATGGAAAGGTGGTGTTTATAACAAAGCAAAATGGAAAACTGTACGGAATTAATGCCATATGTTCCCATCTTAAATGTGTTTTAGGAAACGTTGTTGATGATGGGAAAAGAGTAAGATGCCCATGCCATAATGCTGAGTTCGAACTGGAAACAGGCAAAATGGTAGAACCTCCATTCATAGCACCCCAGACACCAATGGAAAAATACACTCTTGAAACATACAATCTCAGGGAAGAAGGAAACTTTATTGAAATTGAGGAATAATATTATATTCCCTTCCTTTTTATAAAATTATTTATTCTGTCTTGTGTATCTTTTTCTGAAAATAAGATTCCGAATAGGGCAGCCTCATAATCAAGATCCTTTTTAACCTTGTTTTCTGTGCTATTAACTGCACGCTTTGCCAGTATTACTGTATTTTCGGGTTTGTTGTTTATCGTTGTTGCTATCCGGATCGCCTCATCCAACGGATTGGCAGCAATTATATCTACCAGGCCGAAATCATATGCCGTAGCTGCAGGTATTTTTTCCCCTGTGAGTACCATATACAGAGCCCTGTTTCTTCCTATAACCTCAGGAAGTATGACGTTGCCACCGGCACCTGCATTTATTCCCAAGTTTATTTCAGGCTGTCCCAGAAGAGCGTCTCTGCTACATACCCTTATATCAGTGGAAAGGGAAAGTTCAAGGCCACCCCCAAGAACATAACCATTCAAAAATGATATTATTGGCCTTTTAAATTCCCTGAAATACAGAGCAAGATCGTTTAACTTTCTGTGGAACTCATAGGCTTTCATTGTACCCATATCTTTAAACTGCATTATATCTGCGCCTGCAGAGAAGTTCTTTCTGCCACCAATCACAATAGATCTGCAGTTTTCCTCCATATTTGACAGGGCTTTCATA
>JAKBQO010000225.1 GCA_021835185.1 Thermoplasmata archaeon | reverse complement strand
GTCTTCTGTATCCAATATCCCTTAAATTCTGGTTAACAGGATTATAATAATGGTCTTCCATCTCCACTCTCGGATTAGGAACATGATCTATGCTTACGCTCTTTCCATAGATAGTTTCATAGTGGCTTTTAACTGTTTCGGCAAGATAATTCAATGGGTAATACTCATCAAACTGGTTATACACTTTATATTCCCTTTCTGCAGGATGGTCTAGTATAAGGTTAAGGCATTCAACACTATCCTGCAATGACAGGAATGCACGCTTCTGGTCGCCCTTTCCATATACCGTCAATGGATACCCTATCACGGCCTGGGATATGAACCTGTTAAGCACTGTTCCGTATACCTGGTCAATATCAAATCTTGTAAAAAGTTTGTATTTTGTGATTTCCTCTGTTCTTGTACCATAGACGACTCCCTGCATCACATCGCTGACGTTTAAATTCCATATGCGATTTGCAAGCATAAGATTGTATGTGTCAAAAATCTTGGAAAGATGGTACCATGACTGACCCATCCTGGGAAAAGGAAGAGTGTCATTTCTTCCGTTGTATGACAGGTTTAAAAATCCTTCAGGTATATCTATATTTGGTGTTCCATATTCCCCCATTGATCCAAGTTTTACTATGTGAATATCCCTGTTCAGGTCCTTAACTGCATATATTATATTCATTGTGCTTTCAATGTTCTTGTCCAGTGTTTCTGTTGCAGTTTTGAGTGAAATCATTGAATATGGTGCTGACCGCTGCTCTGCCAGGTGCACTATAGCATCTGGCTTGGAATCACGTATTATGTCATAAACAAACTTTGAATTGCTGACATCACCCTTATAAAATTTTATGGCATTATTTAGTTTCTTGTTTCTTGTGGCAAAGGAATTTATTTTTATTGCGGATTTTGAACCCACATTTTTTACCCTGTTTCTTGTGTAAAAATTATCGGCACCGTATACTTCGTATCCCCGATCAAGTAGCCTCAGGGCCAGGGGAAAACCTATGTATCCGTCAATGCCAAGTATCAGTACTTTCATTTTTGACTCATATAAAAATCCTATAATATTTTTTGCTTTTTCATTCTTTTTATAGCTTTATCGCATACTCTACATACCGTTTAGGCGATCTGGTAAAAAAATTCAATTTATATATATAATTACTATACAGTAATATGACATTTATTGCTGATTTCCTAAAGGTTTTTATGCCCCTTCTTGTGGTAATAGACCCATTCGGGAGTCTTGCAATATTTGTCGGTATGGCGGGTTCTTTCAACCGAGATACCAGGAGAACAATATCGAAGGATGCTGTTCTTTATGCAGGAATTATAATCATACTTTTTGCACTTGCAGGTGGAATTATAATACAATTTTTCGGAATCTCAATAGAGGCACTTGAAATTGCAGGTGGCATTATACTTCTGCTCATGGGAATAGAAATGGTGAGGCAGGGTGCAAAGCCAGATACTTCTGTGGAAAGTTCAAAAAATATGGGGATAGTGCCATTTGCAACTCCATTACTGGCAGGTCCTGGAGCCATATCTCTTGTTATTATACTCATGAAGGGAGATTTGATGACAAAAATACTCACCTTAGTATCGGTGCTTCTTGTGCTTGCCATAGTATATTTCTTCTTCATATATTCCTCAAAGATATTAAGCGTCCTGGGAGATAAGATCATGACAGCCATCACAAGAATTTTTGGTCTCCTTGTAGCTGGATTTGCCATACAGTATTTTCTGGATGCACTTATTGCTTTGAGCGTGATAAAATAGTTGAATTCACAGGTTTTAATGTATTATTTAACTGTAATAAGAGGAAATACTGGAATAATAATATTTTTTAATAATTCCAGCATGCCAGATAAATATGTTTACCAATCTCTACAGCCTATTGTATGCTTACTACGGAAATCTGAAATGGTGGCCTTCGGAAACCGATGACGAAACAGTAATCGGATGCATACTGACACAGAACACCTCATGGAAAAATGTTGAAAAAGCTATAGAAAAAATGAAATCAGAACATATTGACACTTTAATTGAGATAACCAGGACGGATAATGAAAAATTAAAGGATCTTATAAGGAGTTCGGGATTTTATAACCAGAAAAGCAGATACCTTTCAGCGGTTGCAAGGGCAATTATTGAAAAACACGGAAACCTGGAGAATATGAAAAATCAGAATCATGAGGAGGTATCATCTTTTATTTCCGGGCTTCCGGGCGTGGGGAATGAAACTATGGAGTCCATAATGCTTTATGCTCTTGATTATCCCGTATTTGTGGTTGATGCCTATACATTTAGATTTCTTAAGCGGTACTACGGCAAAGATTTCTCAAGAAAGGAAATAAGAGCCCATGCAGAAGAAGAGTTTCATGGAATTGATGAACTGAAAAACTTTCATGGAATGATAATAAACCTCGGAAAAGACTTCTGCAAAAAAACTCCCGTATGCAAATCTTGCTTTCTGAAAAGTAACTGCTTATACGGCAAAAATCAATAAACAGGTAAATGGCTTTCCTCGATATATTCTCTGTATTTTATATAGGTTTTAATAGACTCGCCCATTATTAGCCCAAGTGTTACGGCAAGAAGGGCATCAACTATGAACTGTATTTCAAGGTTGGATGGATACAGAAATTCCAGCAATATTCTTGCCAGAAATCCTGCAATCCAGATAGTAAGTATATATGGAGACCTTTTATAG
>JAKBQO010000224.1:2354-2701 GCA_021835185.1 Thermoplasmata archaeon | reverse complement strand
ATCTTTATAGCCCCTGAATATGATACAGATGCATTGAACCTGTTAAAAAAGAAAAAGAATATGAGAATACTGAAATGTTCCATGGATCATGACCCTGAAAAAGCAATTTATTCGGTATCTGGAGGTGTACTTGTGCAGTCAAGGCTGGACTACAGGTATGACAATCTGGAATTGAAATCAACGGCAGAAGCAGGAAAGGAAAAACTTGCAGACCTGGAATTTGCGTGGAAGGTAGTTGCACATGCAAAGAGCAATGCTATGGTACTTGCAAAGAACAGGACAACCGTTGGAATTGGTGCAGGGCAAACATCCAGGATAGAATCATTAAAAATAGCTATAGAAAGGGG
>JAKBQO010000224.1:0-2344 GCA_021835185.1 Thermoplasmata archaeon | reverse complement strand
GCAATAGCAATGTAAAAGGTTCAGTGCTGGCTTCTGACGCATTCATTCCATTTGACGACTCGGTCATTGAATGCTATAAGAATGGAATAGACGCTATCATACAGCCTGGTGGGTCCATAAGGGATGATGATGTAATAAAAAGGTGCAATGAATATAAAATACCATTATACTTTACCGGAAAGCGGGTTTTCCTTCATTAAATCGCTACAACTGCAAATGCAATGAGGAAGCCAATTATAACTCCAGTATTGATATAAGGAAGCCCTGGCGCAGGTTTTCCATGGTTAAAAAAGAAAAGAAATCCAAGGGCAGAGAGTGCCCCTGCCAGGGTAAGTGCAATAAACAATGCAATATGGAGTGGATTGTATATTGCAGAGGAGATAATTAATAGTTCAGGAATTGCCATATCTCCAAACCCCAGCATTATTACAGAATGTGTGCCGCGATTATCGAATGTAAGGTCTTTAATTTTGATTCCACCTTGAGATGGAAGGGTGAACATAAGTGGAAACTGATTGTCAATCGCCGCCTTAGCAAGTGTTACCATATGCTTCGTTTTATAAACTGATATATAATCATACACAGCGAAAACTACCAGCAAAGTTATTGCAATATAAGGCCTGAGAAGTATGCCCAGTATAGCCGCTGCCCCGGATATCATAATAAGCCCTGCAGCATCTGTGATATACCATTCATTCCGGAATATCAACATGTATGCAAAGAAACCTGTTACTATAGCAATTATTGCATAATATTCAGGAAGATTCACAGCAACTATTCCTGCAACTATGGATGACACCAGGAAAATCATGTATAGTACAAGTACAATAAATATTGCTTTCATTATCTTTGCATGTTTTTTAATTATGTAAAGTGCCGCAGCAGTAAAAATGACAATGAAAACTATATAGTATATAACAAAGATAAATGATATGCCATTTGACTCTGCAGCTATGCCGGAAATCTGGTCAAGGTTAAATGCCAGGTACAGTGCAAATGCTGTTGAAACTATGAAGAGCAGAATGCCGAACAGCTCACTATTTATTCTCTGATTCGCTTTTTTCAACTTTATCCTTCCTGTTGTATTCACATTTCATATTCGGGCAAAATTTCCATTTTCTCTTTCCATTAACCATTATAAGCAATGGTGCGCCACAGTACCGGCATATTTCTCCTGTTGGCATTATCACACCTTTCTGCGGGAGTGGATATGTTACGGTGCATTTTGGATAGTTGGAGCACCCCAGAAACCGCTTTCCGTACCTGGATTGCCTGATTATGAGGTCGCCACCATCAGAGGGGCATTTTCCAATAGAAAGTTTTTTTCTGTTATATTCGCAATTCGGATCGACACATCTATACTCCGGGGACTGTCCTTTCCTGATTATCTTTATAATTGGCAGGGAACATACATCACACCTTTTATCCGTCATCTGCACTAACCCGGTGGCGTTAAGGTTAAAATTGATTTTGCAGCCCTCTGTTGAGCACTTTATTTTTGAAAAATTCCTGAATTTAATCAGTGATATTTCACCGCCATCCAGCGGGCATGTCCCTATAGAATCGCCCTTGTTGGCATATGATGTAATTGTTTCTTTAATTTCTTCCTTATTCCCTCTGAAACCTTTTAACGCACTGTGGAGCATATTTCTTGAGTCATTGACAACATCATCCAATTTTTTCTGGTTTTCTGCTATTTTATCCATCTCTTTTTCCAGCTCGGCAGTCATATCAGGCTTTGCAATGTCTGAATCAATAGTTGTTATAGATTTTATGAACCCTATACCCAGTGGCGTTGGCCTTAATGGATTGCCTGTTGCAAAGTTCCTGTCATTGAGCTTCTGTATAATGTCATGCCTTGTGCTTTTTGTTCCGAGATTCAATGATTCCATGAGTTTAAGCAGGGATGCCACATCGTATCTCTTTGGAGGCTCTGTATACTTTTCTTCCATATCCCATTTTTTTCCTTTTACTGTTTCCCCTATTACCAGTTCCGGGAGTTTGGACTCTCTTAATTTTCTGTATTTGTAAATATCAAACCATCCGTTGTCTATTATTTTTTCGCCCGACGCTTTAAAATTGTAACCTTTTATGTCAATATCCGCATCAGATTTTTCTATAACTGCATTTTTATACAATGTGGCTAAAAATCTTCTTACTATCAATTCATAGATATTTTTATATGCACCTGTAAGGGCCTTTTTCGGATATGAAACAGGGTATATTGGCGGGTGGTCTGTAGTCTCAACCTTGCCCCTGGATGGATAAATCTTTTCCTGCCCCAGTACCATCTTTGCTTCAGTATCAAATTCAGTACCTTCAAATTTTTTGGCTATGCTTTTAA
>JAKBQO010000223.1 GCA_021835185.1 Thermoplasmata archaeon | reverse complement strand
TATTCCGCAACATCCCTCCACAAAGGAAATGCATTGAAGTCGGAATTAACATCATCATTCCCAATTCCACATAATTGGAAAGCGGGCCTGGATTCTGCAAAGGATATGCAGAATTGGCACCGAAATATCCACCACCATTGGTACCCAACTGCATGATGGAAACCAGAGAACCAACAGGCCCTACCTTAATTATCTGTGAAATTCCTGAAAGACTTGTTGTCAGATCGTATCCGGATAGAGATTGCGGAACTCCCAGGGCTATAACTATAATTGCTCCTATTATCGATAGTGGAAGGAGAACGCGAGTTATACTTCTTATAAGGTCGACATAAAAGTTTCCGAGCTTTGACTTTTCATCTTTCTTACCTACAAATCCCCTGAAAATCGCAACAGCCACAGCGAGTCCAGTTGCTGCTGAAGTAAATTGGAGGGACTGGATTCCTGCCATCTGCCCGAGATATGAAAGTGATGATCCCCCGGCATAATGTTGAAGGTTAGTATTGGAAGAAATAGAAAGGGCAGTATTTAATGCCAGTGGCCATTTCAATCCAGCAAATTTCATGGGATTCAATGGCAGTACTCCCTGGAATGATAGCACAAGAAATGAAATAATCGCTGTGAATATGCTGAATATAAACAGGGAGAGAAAATATTCCTTCCATCCCATTTCCTGATTTTTGTCTATGCCTAGAATTTTGTAAATAACATTGTCAACTGGATCCATTATTTTATCAAAAATTGTTTTGCCGCTGTCATACACACCCTGCAGGTATTTAGCAAGAATCCATGCAAGAAGGACAACTATTGCCCAGACAAGTGCAATAATAAGAAAATAGTAAGGTCCAATCATGATGGTTTCCCCTCCAGCCTTTCAAAGTACACTAATGCAGTATCTTTACAATATCGATCCTCTGTCAAAGCCTTCTCAATTTCACGGTTAAATGAAATTTTCCTCAATATGCCTTTTAAATTATATCCAGTTTTTGTTTTACTATCTTTGTTATACATAATATCCTCACATTTACATTTTCCTGAAAAAAAACTCACTTCAGGGTGGGTTAATTACTGTTTCCTATCTGACCTAGGTCCTTTATCTGAGGTCAGCACTATAGAACTAACTACGCTCTTGATTCCAGGTATCTTCATAATTTTATTTTTCAGAAAATCCCTGAAGTCTTCTATATTTCTAGAACTAATAACTGTTGCTATATCGAATTCGCCTGTAACTTCGTAGACTTCCTCTACCCGATCAAGTCGGCAGAGTTCATTAACAACGTCTTCTATTTTTGTAGTATCTACAAAAACATCGACTATAGCCGTAACAGGTTTTTCACTCGGTGGCTCGCTTTCTGTACTCATATTTCTCTGCTGATAATATATATGAAATATTTAAATGTTTAGACATATGCTGGAATATCCCAGAATAACCCTAGGGAACACGAGATTTCTACGAAATAGTATAATAACACCTATCGTCGATATTACAATTTTCATTTTATCACAATATGATTTTAAAAGAGGGGCGTGAAGTAGCTAACTTCATCTTTATACTAGAACTTGTAAAAATATTAACTTTTAAATGATCATTAAATAAGATTAAAATCATGAATTGCCGATATATGAAATATCTATCAATTGGTTCATGATAAAGAATTGAATAATAAATATTATTAAAATATTAAGAATAAAATATATCTGTTCCCGGCCTATGGCCCCAGTATAATGCATAAATGAACCTGTCTTTAGCATAAATTATTTTTATGCGCAACCGTGGGTAGAATGGATCTGGGCTATCCTTCCTTTCTATATACACATTGAATTTTTCCAAAGACTCTCTGTCAATTTTTAAGTGAATTGCCAGAGTGCTCCACATTTATATATAATCATAATTGGAGTTTAAACCTTTATATAAACTTTATATAAATAATAGTAATTCTTATATATGGATAACACCAGAGAACCACACGTATCGGGGGGATTCTATCCGGATGACTATGAAGCACTTATGGATAGTATTAAGGGTTCCATGGATATAACAATGCCTGATATTCGGTATAAAAAACTCATAGGGGCCATAGTTCCACATGGCCAGTATATGTATTCCAGCCATACAGCTGCATATGCATACAAAATAATACAGGAGAGCAAAAAAAGGACATTCCTTATAATCGGGCCTAACCATTCAAAATTTCCTGCATATCCTGCCATATATCTGGATGGTTACTGGAGTACTCCTCTAGGCTATGCAAAGGTTAATTCCGAATTATCTGAGAGGCTGCTTTTGAAATCTGATATTATCCATGACGATAAGGAAGCACACATAACAGAGCATTCAATAGAAGTCCAGCTTCCATTTTTACAATACCTTTTTAAAAGTAATTTTACCTTTACACCATTAATACTTGGGAATCAGGGAGCAGCTATTGCCAGAAACATAGCAGAGACCATTGAAAGCCTGGAGGAAAAACCGTTTGTGCTTATAAGCTCAAATTTTAACCATTACCTCCCATATGATAAAAACAATGAGCTGGATCAGATTTTAATAAATGACATACAGGAAATGCGTACACTAAAATTTTACCAGGATATTGAAAAATATGGCATTACTGCATGTGGTTATGGGGCTATTGCCATACTTATGTTAATTACCAAAAATATGAAAGGGAAAATAGCCCTATTAAACCATAACAATTCCGGCGATTACAGCAAGGATAGA
>JAKBQO010000222.1 GCA_021835185.1 Thermoplasmata archaeon | reverse complement strand
ATCATTGATAGTTTGCGAATGGCAGAACAATCTCCAGAAGAAAGTTCAAACCTTCAGGGTGCAAATGAATTGCAAAGCATATACAGTTCATGAAACAGGGAATTCCAAATAAATTCACTGGAAAAACTATAAAAAAATGGTATGATATCTATTTCTTCTAGAGAAGCTACGCTGTAAACAGCAATAGGCTCTCATAAAACGGTTCAATCCATGATTAGTGAAAGCAAAGCAAGAGTGAGAACCTACCATGCTTTAGCTGGGAGGAGCATGCCGGAAGGCTTAGATGAATGTTAAATATCAGGAAATAATTGCTTATAATGGATGAAAACGATTTGAATGAACTAAAATACATTTTTTCGTACCTTGTGGATTCGTTTTCATATGAGATAGAAAGGGACAAAAAGGCATTGGAGATAGAAAATACTGCCAAAGAACTTGAAAATGAAAAAAAATCGATAGAATCACTGAAGAATGGAATAAGTGATAATATAAACACATTCATTAACGTTTATAATAATTTCAAACCCTATGGGGAAAAGATAATGGAATCTGTAGGATCAATAACAGATCAATTTTTTACAAAAAACTCCCAGGATACCCTTTCAAAAATTTCTGAACTGAAATCAGAAATGGAAAAATATGTGGAAAATGGAACCCAGGCAATGGAAAATTTCCTGCACTTAAATCCCCTTACCATTTTGAATTCCTACATTGAAGCATCATTGGATAAGGAGAAAATAGAAATAAAGCAATTCATACAATGTAGTTATGGAATAAGTTACACATTCATGCTTGACCCTAATAACAGCGAATTTATGAAAAATCCATTTTTCTCATCCTTATACAGTGGAATTAAAATCCCGGTGAAAACTGACAATGCACATAATATAGTTTATGAGAACATGGATAGCTATATACTTGCAAGCGTCAGACTGGAAGCAAATAATCTGAAGTGCGTTTTCGACAAACCGGAATCAGAAAACTCCTTTGAGTTTACATACGGAATAGGCACACCGAATATGGAGATTGTGGCATTGAGCGGCAACAGTAAAAACAGGGTACTTGACAATCCTGATTTGAAGGCACATCTTGACCTGGAAATTTTGAAGGATGCCCTGGAAAAGATGTCAAGGGAAATCACCGGGCTGACAGAAAAGGAGAAAAAACTTGTATCGTTACAAATTGACGGTGAAGAAATACTAAATACAATGGACTTTGAAAAGATATTTTATAGAATAATAGGATCGGATTATATCAAATCACTGGTAAAATCGTTGCCTGAATCAGAGGAAAAGCCGGGCTGTATTTCAAAGGAACTCATAAGGCACAGAATACACATAATAGGGAAGGATGAAGACTATATAATATCAACTCTTTTTGGATGATTTTCTGAACAGGTGGGTAAATTCTGGGTTATATAGATAGGATTTTTTATCTGAGTCATATGATATATTGCCGCCAACCATGATAAGTGCCTGCCTGTTTATCCTGTTTTCGAAGAGGGCATGTTCAAGATTCCCTATTGTTGTATCAATTATTTTCTCATCCGGCCAGGATACCCTGTAGGCTATGACAGCCCTGTCATCCCCGCTGTATCCGGCCCTTATGAGTTTATCACTTACAGCCTTAGCATTGGAAGCGCTTAGAAAAATTGCAAGTGCTGTTTTATGGGATGCAAGGAGTTCCAGGCTCTCATTTTCGAAGTGTTCAGTCCTCCTTGGTACTCTCGTAAGGATCACAGATTGTGTTGTCCCAGGTGATGTCAGTTCTATTCCCATGCTTGCAGCAGCTGCGAATACGGAACTGATGCCCGGTATGATTTCATATTTAATCCCATTTTTATTAAAAAATTCGATTTCATCGTTAATAGCACCATATATTGCAGGGTCCCCACTGTGCAGCCTGGTGATGTCTAGTCCTTCATCGGAATACTTTTTAACCAGTCCGTTTATCTGTTCAATATGGAGATTAGATGTCTTTATAACCACTTTCGCCCTGCTTTCCCGGAATGTTTCAGGGCTTACCAGCGAATCAGCGTATATTATCACATCTGTGGAATCTATAATCCTTTTTGCCTTTACTGTCAGGAGTTCAGGGTCCCCCGGGCCTGCACCAACTATGTGTATCGTTTTATCACCACTATTGTCATATAATCCTTTATATCATCAATGTTATTATAAATTCTTTCTTTCTCTGTTGAAACATGGCTCATGATATAATACTCCATATTTTTGTTTTTTTCAATAATTTTTCTTATCACTTCCCGTGCCCGTATAGCCTTGAATATAACAATATTCCTGGATAAGAGTATTTGCTTTTCCATATAATCATAATCATTTACTGCCGGCAGTACCAGGAGTGTCTGGTCCTTCGTGGCCAGTATTATCTTCATGGCTGCCGAAATTCCGTTCATGGAACTTATCCCCGGTATAACATCAAATTCTATTTGGAGATAAGGCATTATGTCAAGAAATGTACTGTAAAGCATTGGTTCACCCTCAACGGCATATACTGAATGCAGCCCTGACTTTTCCGCTTTCATTATCATCTCAGCATATCTCTGGCTTAATATGGAAATTTTATCACTCCCTATTGGAAATTCGAGGGGCTTCATATTACCACTCTTTACTCCCAGAGAATTCAAAATAGTTTCTGCAGAATTCAATGAGGTTTTGGGATAAAACACAACGTCTGCCGCCATTATAGCATTATAGCCTT
>JAKBQO010000022.1 GCA_021835185.1 Thermoplasmata archaeon | reverse complement strand
ATTCCATTGAGGATGTGGACAGAAAAATTGAACTGGCAGAAATGATACCTGAAAACAGTAACATAAAGTTTGCAGGATTCAAGATGTTTCTTGACGGTAGTATACTGTCCAGAACCGCATGGATGAAAAACAGTTATGTGGACAGTAAAAACAATAAAGGCATTCCATTATGGGAAATCCATAATTTTAAAGAAGCTCTAAGGCGATTATCGATCACAGGATACCATATAAGCATACACACAATAGGAGATATGGCTATTGATACAGCACTGGATATTATAGAGGAGCTTAAAAATGCAGGGATCGGATCCAGATATGCCCTGATACACTGCTACAAGCTTAACAGAGAAACGATTCAGAGAATAAAAAGATTAAATGTTGGCATTGAGACACAGCTTGCTTTTATCTACTTTATAGGAGATGCCTTAAGTGACAATATGGGAACGAAACAATCCAGATGCCTGTTTCCCATAAAAACTATGATTGAACAGGGCATAGCAGTCTCCAACGGGTCAGATAGCCCTGTTACACCCTTTAATCCATTATACGGCATATACTCAAGTATGTTCAGAAAAACATTTACAGGCAGAAATTCCGGTGTTTATGATGATGGAGAAAACATAAGCCTTGAGGGCGCAATAAAAACATATACCTCTGAAAGTGCAAGGGTTATAGAATGGAATGAAATAGGTTCGCTGGAGAAGAGTAAGAATGCGGATTTTACAGTATGGTCAGAGGATCCTGAAAACCTTAAGAACAATATAAATGAATGGTTAGGCATCACTCTTAAATCCATAACCTTAAGATAATTTATCATTTCTGAAATTCCATTTCTGGTTTTTCAGGTGTGCCATAAATTTTTGCCATCACATTTTCCCTGTCATGGTTGAATACTATGGAAATATTTTCCCTTATTGCCTTTTTCAGGAGTTTTTTCTTCATCCGCAGGGTCTCAATCGGATATGAGTCTATTGCCGTGATATAGTATGGTTTGATATGGAACCATGAAGGAAACAGATCCCCACCGTACATATATTTTTTTGAATTGACCTCAAAAATTATTATCATGTGCCCCTCGGTGTGGCCTCCGGTGTTTATTGCAGTCACATTCCCATTAATTTTTCTTGAACCTGCCAATGTTTTAATTTTCCCATATATCCTTCCAGGGATATAGCTTCCCCTGGTGAAATCGTTTGGATACCTGAATGCTTTTAATTCCTTTTCCTGCATGACAATTTGTGAATTCCTGAAAAGAGGATTCCCTGAGAATATATGGCCATTATGGTCGAAGTGCATATGGGATAGAATGATATGGTCAATGCTTTTGACATGATAATCCCTTACCAGGGAGATGGAAATGTCACTCTCTTTCTCGGGTCTGAATATTTTCCTGAACCTGTCTGAAAAGTTGTCTCCAAGCCCCGCATCTATTATTATATTTTTATTGTTTAACCTTAAAAATGGTATGTTAGTTCCTATCCTGATTTTGTTTTCCCTGTCACGGAAATATCTTGACCACAATACCTTTGGTACAATGCCGAAATATGCGCCTGAATCCAATTCGTAGGTGCCATCATTGAGAAAATATAGTTCTTCCATAATTAAATAGTATAAATAAAAATATTAATGTTTTTAAAGTTACGAAATTATCCGTATCTCAATGCTATTCCCTTGCCAAATCTGGGATATTTCCAGATGATATTGTCGTAGGGGCAGGAAATTCTTGAAGCACCGCATTCAACGCAGTTCTCGTAACTAACTATTATTTTATTGTTCTGCCAGGAAAAAACGTTGGCAGGGCATATGGATACACACGGCTGTGGTTCTCCATATTTAGCGGTACATTCAAGGCATTTATTTGCATCCGCAATGGCAAGATGCGATTCATCATCCTTTTTATATCTTAGCGTATATAGTTTCTCTTCTGTTGTCATTTATCTCATCCTCATAACAAAACTCATCAGGTCAGGTATTATATTTCTATAATTTCCTACCATTGTATTTCTTATTCCAAACAAATCGCCAGCAGCCCAAGATTCCAGCATGGATGAAACCATCTGTATGTATTCTCCCGCCTTGTTGCCAGCCATAAATTCTGCTTCCAGCTTCCTTTCTTTAGCAATTTTTGAAATTTCTGGGTGTTTCATAAGATTGTATTTATAAACATCCCTATTATAATTCTTAACTGCTGCCTCACCAGCCAGGGTTCCTGAGGCTATGGCTGGAGTGATTCCATCGAATGAAAGTGGATCAACAAGCCCTATGGCATCGCCACAGAGATACACATTGCCCTTTCCTACTCTTGACTCGGGGAAACCACCTTCTGGTATTACCTTGGCTGAGTATTCACGGAGCGAGTAGCCCTTGACTTTTTCTGCTATGCCAGTTGTTTCCAGAAAATCATCAAGCAGTTTTTCAGGCCTGATCTTTCTATCAAGAAGCCCTCTTATTGGAGAACCAATTCCAACAGCCAGGCTATCCTTGTATGTATACATAAAGCCAGCCACAAGCGGGTCAGACATTACCATTCTCCACGTCATCCCTGTATCATCATCGGGCAATCCGAAGATAGAGTTGAGGTCTCCTTTTTTTATAGAGTAAACCATTTTCACTCCCTGCACAGAATTTTCAGGTGTCCAATCCTGGTTAATTCCAGATTCCATAGAAACCAGCGCATTAACCCCCTCTGCCAGGATAAATGATTTTGCTGCCACATCACCCCTGTCAGTTGTCAGGGATTTTGCAATGCCATTCTCCCAGTTCAACTTAAGTGCAGTTGTTTTAGGTATAACAGTGGCACCTGCATTTTCAGCAACTGACGATAACCATTTGTCAAATTTTAGCCGTCCGGTTGTAACAAGCCCTTCCGGATGGAATTCAATGTTTACAGGTTTCTTTTTGTCATAAAGTGAAAATTTGATTGTATTAACATTTCTTTCATAGGGCATCCCCTCGCCAAAGACAGATTCTACGTAATTCTTCCGTACTTCTGCTCCTGAAACGTTCTTAGATCCGGGTTCAGGCCCTCTTTCAATTACAAGAACCTTTTTTCCTTCTGATGCTGCCTTCAATGCAGCTGCAGATCCTGCTGGTCCTGCGCCAACAATAACTATATCATACTCAAGCATTTATATCACCAATTTTTTTAATAAGTTCTGGAACTATCTGGAATACATCCCCTACAACTCCATAATCACAGTTCTCGAATATCTGGGCCTCTGGATCTGTGTTTATGGCTATTATCCTCTTGGATCCCTGAATGCCCACCAGATGCTGTATTGCTCCGGATATTCCCATGGCAATATACAGGTTAGGCCTTATTGTTGTTCCAGTCTGGCCGACCTGTCTGTCCTTGGGATACCAGTTTGCATCGGCAAGAGGTTTGCTGACCCCAACTATACCACCGATCTTTGCTGCAAGGTCTTCTGCCAGTTTTATGTTATCCTTATTTACAATGCCTCTGCCTACACCAACCACGACCTGTGCCACTGCAAGTGCATTGGTCTTTTCTATATTTTTATAATCGGTGATTGTGAATCTGGACTCAACCTTACCAAGTTTTTCCTTTACTATTTTTCCCTTGAAATCCCTTTCAGGAAGAGCTGAGAACACACCTGCCCTGGTAGTTACCATTATAGGCTTATTATTTGGACATATAATTGTGGATGTTTCCTTTCCACCGAAATCAGGCCTGGTTGCCTGTAGCTGTCCTTTCTCATCCACATCAAATATGATGCAATCTGCTATAAGACCTGTATTAACTTTTATTGCGGTTGTGGCTGCCAGTTCTCTGGAATTATATGTTCCAGGGAAAAACAGTGAATTGGGCTTATATTTATTAATCATAAGCTCAAGGCCTTTTGTGTAAATATCATTGTCATATCTCTTTGCATTTTCTGCTTCACAGTAATAGGCTTCATCAGCACCATATTTGAAGGCAGTGTCAATAAGCTTCTCATCCTTTGTACCTATTATAACTGCACCGAGCTTTGTATCCATAAGGTCTGCAACTCTCCTTGCAGCCCCAAGAATTTCAAGTGATGTCTTGTTCAGTTCGCCGTCAAAATGATCAATGTATACCCAGATACTGTCCTCCACTTTCGTAACAGGTGCGGGTTTTTCATATGCTTCATTCATAGCTTTCATACCCTTCAATGATTCCTTTATCTTCGACACAAGAAAATCAACGGTTTTGTTTAAATCCTCATTTTTAATTATTTCCGGATTTCTCATTTTCGGTGGAGGCCTTACCCTTATAACCTTGGTTGGTGATGCAGCAAGTCCGATCTTTTTGGGGTCTGCATCTATATCGGTTTTAGAAAGCCTTGTTACCTGGAATGTCATGGCCTTTATCATACCCTCCAGTGTAGCTTCCCTGGGTGTGTTGGAATTTTCCGTGATTGTTGCAACAAAGGGCATTTTAACCTCAACAGTTTCAGTATCAAATTCTGTGGTTCTCTGCAACTTCGCAACCTTTGTTTTCATATCTATATCAAGGATTTTGTCAGTATATGCAACTTCCGGTATTCCCAGCCACATTGCTGTTTGTGGGCCAACCTGCTGTGTTTCACCGTCAAGCGCCCTTCTCCCAAATAATATTATGTCTGGTTTCCCAATTTTCTCAATTCCTCTGGATACAGTATAGGATGTTGCCCATGTATCTGAACCTACCATGGCCGCATCTGTTATTAAATAAATATTGTCAGATCCCATAGCCACGGCATCTCTAAGTGTAATATCTCCTTTAGGTGGACCCATGGAAATTATTGAAACAGTTCCGCCATATTTTTCCTTCAATCTGAGGGCTTCTTCTATGGCGTGCAGGTCAGGAGGGTTTATAATAGCTGGCACTCCCTCTCTGACCAGATTATTCGTTACCGGGTCGATTCTTAAATCATCGGCATCCGGAACTTGCTTTACAGCAACGACAATATTAATACCTTTCATAGCGGTATATGCTAAGTATTATTAAAAATCTTTTCCAATGGAAATAATAATATGTCTCATTGCTTAAAAAGGACAATGGAACATTATGGAAGAATGGCACAAAAGTAATGTTTTCATAATCTTTTAAACGAAATTTTATATCCTCTTACCATGTAGAGAAAAATTCCTAAAAGAAGGATAATTGAAACCGTACTCAGTATTATTTCATTGAAAGTACTTCCATATATCTGATTAAGATAAAATGAACTCAAAAATGGACTTGCTCCTATAACTACACCAAAAAATGTACCGGTCGCACATGCTGGACAGACACCTATGGCACCAACAATGGAGAGTGGAGTTGCTTTTTTTAATTTAAGCCCCATAATGGAAAAGGCAAATATGGAACTCCCTGTAATTGATGCTGCCATGAGTGAAAGAACCTGAAATGGATAAATATATATCCCAATTACATGGGAATAGTATAAAAGAAAATTCGGGGTAAACAGGGGAAGACCGTACAGGAATGTTACATAATGTGGGTATTTATAGCCAGATGGCATAATATGTATCATTCCTCCGGCTACTGCCAGAATTGCTGTATAAATTGCGAAGACAGTATAGAAGTGTTTAATTTTTGGGATATTATAACGGGATTTTATGGCCATATATATTGAAAGGGCAATAGCAATGGCACCTGCACTAAGTAATACATCATCAAATGAAGTGTAAAATCTGGCAGTTGAAGCCGAAGATGCATAGTTGTATGAATTGGGATAAAACAGGTATCCCAGTTTTAAGTATAATTCGAAGCCATTAATAATCAGAAGAACTCCAGCCATAAATAATATCAGATTTTTATTCCTCATTTCTTTCAAAATCAAATTATAACTAATAATCCTTATGGTAACTCTGATTAATTCATAAATTGCCGATATTTTTATGTAAAAATGTTTATTACAATGGCTATTTTTTACCAAACATAATGTTTAAATTAAATCGTACCATAGTTAGAATATGGCTCTCGAAATAAGTAACATTATGCAAAAACAGCCGATTTACATAGATGAGGCATCAACTATATATGAAGGCACAAAGAAAATGACAGACGGGAATAAAGGGTCTCTGCTGCTTGGTTCACCAAAGTCCCTGAAGGGAATTATCACAGAGCGGAATATTATAAAGGCAATTGCCGAAGGGAAACCACTTAATACACCAATAGTTGAGGCTGCTACAAAGGAAAATTTGATTTTTATACATGAGAATGATTCTATAACAAAGGCAGCAGTGCTTATGAGCAAGCACAATATAAGGCACCTCATAGTAAAATCAAAGGATGATGTGGTAACTGGAGTTCTTTCCACAAGAGACCTGATGCGCGAGAGCTATACTTTGAAGGAACTGGCAAATGTAAAAAATTCAGATTGGTTCGGAAGTGATTAAAATGGCAGTAAGTTTGGGATTGGAAGATGTATTCATAAAGTACACAGGCTTAACATATATAGACGGCAATGCAGGAGTACTCAGATATAGGGGGTATGACGTAAATGATCTGGTTCAAAATAGTCCATTCGAGGAGGTTTGCTACCTGATGATCAATGGTGAACTTCCAAACGGCCAGCAGCTTGAGGAATTCAAAAAATCAATAAAGGAGCATTATAAGCTTCCTGATCATGTTACGGAGCTAATATCAGACCTTCCGAGGGAGGCTGACACATTAACAATGATGGAAACAGCCTTTGCCTCCCTATCCTCTGGAGATTATCAGTGGAATAAAGAAAATGACAGAAAACAGGTTCCAAAGATACTTGGGGAAAATCTTGGCATAATATCGAATATATACAGACATAAAATGGGAATGGCACTCCAGAATCCGGATACAAAATATGATTATGCCGAAGCTTTTCTCAGGAATTGCTTTGGCAAGGCCGATGATAAAAAGATTTCTGCAATGAATGCAGCACTGGTAATATATGTGGATCATGAAGTACCAGCATCCACCACAGCAGCGCTTGTAGCCTCATCCACATTATCGGATATGTATTCATGCATAACTGCGGCAACGGCCGCACTCAAAGGACCATTGCATGGTGGTGCTGCAGAGGCAGCATACAAGCAATTGCTTGACATAGGAAGTGTGGACAATGTCGATAACTGGTTCAAGACAAACATAGTGGATGGAAAGAGGAGATTGATGGGGTTTGGCCACAGGGTTTACAGGACATATGACCCAAGAATGAAGATTTTCAAAAAACTTGCAACAACACTTGACCAGACAGCTGAACAGAAAAGATTGTTTGAAATAGCCGTAAAACTTGAGGAACTTGGGGTAAAAGAGTTCGGGGCAAAGGGAATATATCCCAATACGGATTATTATTCCGGTATAGTATTCAATGAGATCGGGTTTCCTATATATATGTTTACAACCCTGTTTGGATTCTCAAGGGTTCTGGGATGGCTGGCACATGTAACAGAATATGTAGAGGAAGAGGAAAGGCTTATAAGACCCAGAGCCGTGTACACCGGTCCTGATAGACGGGATTTCGTAAAAATGAAGGAAAGAAATTAAAACATATTTTTTTATAATTTCTATATTAATAATGTTATAAATTGATCTGCCACGTGGCCTTACATTTATTTTAGTGATAATTTTCCTCTGAAATACAGAATTTCCGGTTTATTTTCTTTATGGTATTGATCCTGTTTTTCCGGGTTACCATTTCAATCCGGTTATCTTCTCATACATCTGTATGTAAAGATCTGACACGGTCTTGACCATATTATCTGGTAATGGTGTTATATCCGGCTCGGCTTCCTTTTTGTCTCTTGCATACATGAGCTTTTCATGATAGCCTGCAGCCCTGTAATATTGCCTTACCATTTCCTTGCTGAGTTCATTAACCTGGCCATTTTCATAATCCTCTTTATCCCAGAATCTATCCTCATCAAGTGTTCCGAAGGTATCTATTATTACAGGTTTCCTTTCCATGCCAAGGGCGAATTCCTTTTTCCCATCAGCATGGATAAGTCCTCTGCTTTCCACTGATTTGTTAATTCTTCTATCTATTTTGAATATTATTTCACGTATATTGTACAATTCACCAAGGTCGAGTCCTGAAATTTCCAGGGCTTCCTTTGTTTCAAGATACCTGTCAAACTTTTCAAATTTTGTTGAAACTTCAAAAAATGGGTCCGGAAGTGGATCGCCATATTCCGGAGCATTCTTGAACCCCAGAGTATGGTAGTCAATTTCTCCAGATTTGATTCTATCATACAATGAACCGGCCATGTAGTACCGTGTTATAAATTCCAGAGGCACCATGTAATTAGATAGAAATCCATATCCCTTATCCATCTGCCTGTATTTTTTTACCCTCATCTCCGAGTCTGAAACGAGTTCAATGAGATCTGTTTCTATGTTCAGTGAGGATACTACATTGTACCAGTAATATGATGTTCTGCACAGTGATTCCCCCTTATGGGGAATAGAATTGGGAATTATCTTGTCAAAAACGGATATCCTGTCTGAGAATTTAAATACCAGTGCATTTCCCTCATCGTAAACATCCTTAACCTTGCCTTTCCTGAGAAGTTCCATGCACATAAATAGCTAATCCTAATATAATTTTATTGATTTCTTATTAATGAAATACCCATGTTACTTTGTTAAAACTCAGGCACATTTTACTCTCCGAAGCCTTATAAAAATTCTTGAGTTTTCTACGGTATAACATAAAAATTAACTACAAATGCAATATAACCGTACATGTTAGTTTATATGATCAGGCATGGAGAAACATATAACAATGCCGAAGCAGTATTTCCCCTGGATAACACAGAACTGAATGAGAAAGGGGTATTACAGGCCAGGGATGCCGGGAAATACATCAGGGATATTAATTTTGATGCTGTATATGCAAGCCCAATTTTACGTGTTATAGAGACTCTAAACAACATGGGTATCCATGAATATACCAAAGACGACCGGCTCATGGATATTGGCACCGGAAAATTGACCGGAAAGAAGATAGTTGAGATAGCATCCCTGGATCCAAATTGGTATACAACATTTCAGGACGGCGTGGAAAATAGGTATGGTGTGGAAAAATTTTCAGAACTTAAGAAAAGGATAAAAAATTTCATGGATTCAATATCACAAATGGACTATGGCAGTGTACTGGTTGCTACGCATTTAGAACCTATACGTGGAATGTTCTCACTGGCAACAAAAATTAATGGATTGCCACTGACGAAACTCGAAATCAGCAACTGTTCCATATCTGTTTTCTCAATGAATGATGGAAATATAGAGTTAAAAGGCTTTAACTGGCTTCCACTGCATAATTATAATGGTAATAAAAATAAGTCTTTTTATTAATTATTCTATTATGCATTTTTTCCTGTAGATAATGGAATATTTAGAATAATCATCGGGAAATACTGTAAGGATAACTCTATCTTTTCCAGATATCTTCATAGATGCCATGTAATTAGCACCCGATGAAGGGCCAACAGAGTAAGTTATATTTGTCCTTGAGTTCCTGAACACCCTGGTAAGCTTCGTCTTCAGATATAGTGACAAAATTGTCGATGAGATTCCTATACATATCAATAATTGCACGGTGGCTGGATTTGAATGGATTGCGAAGTCCAACTATATGAGATCCTTCTTCTGGAAGGACCCCTGTAACCTTGACGTTGTATTTCTCTTTAAAATACTTTGAAAGCCCGGTAATAGTTCCACCAGTCCCAACACCTGCAACTATATTGTCTATATGCCCCAATTCCCTGGCTATTTCTGGCCCGGTTCCATAATAATGCGCACTGGAATTCATTGCGTTTCCATGCTGTCCTATTCTGAAATATTGTTCGGGATATTTTTCCGCTATGCTCTCAACATAATTAATGGAGCTTTCTGTGCTATTGCCTGGCGTTCTTGTGACCTTGGAACCAAGGTTCTCCAGAAGTTTTCCTGTTGATTCCGGGGTTGATTCCGGTATCACTATTTCGCTCTGCAAACCAAAGATACCGGCAATTCCCGCTATTGCTATTCCTGTATTCCCAGATGAGGCTTCAATTATTGTCTGATTGCTTTTTAACATGCCCGTTTTCAACGCATAGTCTATCATAAAGAAAGCTGCACGGTCCTTTATTGACCTGAAACGGTTATAATATTCAAGCTTTGAATAGATTCCAGTTTCACCAAGCCTGTATAGGGGTGTATTTCCAATTCCAATTTTGTTAGCCTCTGATGCGATTTCACTTAATAATGACATATACAGTAATTGGAATTACCATAATTAATATTGCCATTTAAAACATTGCAGATAACTTATAGCATTCAAATGTTAAAAAAGTATTATAGAAAAAATAATATAATGGGTTTTGATAGATACATGTGGAATATACATTTAAGGATGGAAAAATATACCAGGATGACACTGAAATATACACAATAAAATCAAACTCATCTAATCTGGGAGCAAAGTCAATAGAAATAAGTGGCGCTACTGGCCTTCAAAGCATTTACATTGACAAGGCACCTGGAGGTTATAAAATTAGTCAGGGGTCCATGGACATGGGAACTCTTTCAAGGAATCTTGTAATGAGTTATAACGGAAGAACTTATTCACTCTCAAAACCCTATGTGGACAATGATACTAGAAAAATGGAAATAAAATCTGATGATTCAAAGATTGGAACCCTTACCTTTGGATCCGGTGTGCTTACAGGCACCTATGACTATATGAATGATGAGGTTCCTGTTGTTGTGTATATGAGTGTAATGTCACCATATATAAAGTCAGCATACAATACACCAAATGGACAGACTGGCAGGAGGCAAAATGCCTACAGGATGCCACGGATATATGCAATTTTGTCAAATGTGGTTTTTCTGGTAGCTATAGTTATAATAATATTTTCAGGCGCCCTTGGAATACCTACAAATTACGATTTTCTTATATTAATCATTGTCATAGCATTTTCATTCGTAATCAGGTCAATGGGCCGCAGAAAGTATCAAGAAGAGCATAAAAATGATGAAGACAACGGAATGAATAAGAATTTATAATCATATACAATTATCATTTATTATGGACTTTTATGAAGAAATAACTTCTGAAATAGTTAATGGAAAAATAAGGGATAAGGAGCAACTTCAGAAGAAGAAACTGTTACTGTCCAAAAAATTCAATCTTGATGTGGTTCCCAGCGACGTTGAAATACTGAATTATAGTGATAACAGAAAGTTTGTCCAATTGTTAAGAAAAAAACCAACTAGAACGGTTTCTGGCGTGGCTGTTGTTGCCGCTATGACATCCCCGGAAGCGTGCCCACATGGAAAATGCATTTTCTGCCCCGGAGGTGTTGATAGCAGTTCCCCTCAGTCATATACTGGATATGAGCCCTCTGCACTCAGGGGGAAAAACAATTATTATGATTCGTATAATATCACATTTAGCAGGTTAAAACAGCTGGAGACGATAGGCCATGACACAAGCAAAGTTGATCTAATAATCATGGGTGGCACATTCACGGCAAGATCCCAGAATTACCAGGAAGAATTCGTTAAGGGATGTATTGATGGTATCAACAAAAGAATATCACCCACCTTGAATGAGGCTATACTGGAAAATGAATTTTCAAAAAGGCGCTGCATAGGCATGACAATTGAAACTAAACCTGACTGGTTTAATGAAAGGGAAATAGATGAGGCACTATCCTATGGAACCACCAAGGTTGAACTGGGAATACAGGTACTAAATGACAGTATACTGCGCCTGAACAGAAGAGGACATGGCATAGAAGAGATAGTAAGATCAACTCAAATGGCAAGGGATGCTGGATTTAAGATTTTATACCACCTGATGCCGGGAATGTATGGTTCGTCCTATCGTGAAGACATTAGAAGCTTTGACATGACGATGTCCGATGACAGATTCAAGCCTGACATGCTAAAAATATATCCTACACTGGTAGTAAAAAATACTGCCCTTTATACGTACTGGAAGGAGGGAAAATATATTCCCTATGACACTAAAAAAGTTGTGAGAATGGTCACATACTTTATGAAGAATATGCCACCGTGGGTAAGGGTCATGAGAATGCAGAGAGACATACCTGTAAATTTCATCGAAGCGGGCGTGAAGAGAAGCGACCTGCATAACCTTGTAGACATTGAAATGGAAAACATGGGCATAAAAACCATGGAAATAAGAAGCAGGGAAGTTGGAATAGTAAAGGATTCATACGGAAATGACTATAACCTTATCAGAAGAAATTACAGGGCTTCAGGAGGCGACGAAATATTCCTCTCATTTGAAAATTCAAAAAATGATATTATAGGATACCTAAGGCTCAGGATGCCATCAGACATGGCACACAGAAAGGAGGTTTTATCTTCATCGATTATCAGGGAAATAAAGGTTATGGGGAATATAGTGCCAATAGGAGCCGAATCCGCAGAAAACTGGCAACACCACGGATTCGGCAAAAAGCTTCTGGATGAGGCGGAACGTATATCACTGGAAGAGTATGGAAAAAAACGCATAGTAGTGATCAGTGGGATAGGGGTTAGAAATTATTTCAGGAAATATGGCTATGAAAGGTTAGGGCCATACATGGCCAGGGAACTTAAATAATTATTTCCAGTTTTTCCACTGCTTCAGATAATTTTCTGATAGTCCTCTCAACTTTGCCACATCCTCTGGAGGCAATATATTGACCTTACCAAGCATTTTGGCCGTAATAAAGATACTTGCAGATTTTTCCAGTACCTGGGATGTGACTATTGCCCGTTCCATATCGGTTCCAACTGATACAGCACCATGATTTTTCATTATCGTTGCATTATTTGAACCGAGACCTTCAACAACGTAGTCTGCCAGTTCTATGGTTCCCGTAAGGGCATATTTGGATACATTTACACCATCACCAAGGAGCATTGCAGTATCCTCGGTTATAGGCGGAATCCGGTCATCAGTAACTGACAGTACTGAAGAGTATATTGAATGGGTATGAACTATGGCCATAACATCATGCCTGTTTTTGTATATTTTATAGTGCATTAACCGCTCACTGGAAGGTTTCATCTTTCCATCTATAATTTTTCCTTCAATATCGGTGATAACCATGTCCTCTGGTAAGCTCTTTGAATAATTCGTCCCACTGGGGGTTATGACCACATTCCCATCTTCAGTTCTCAGGCTTATGTTCCCCCATGACCCAACTGTGAGGTTACTCTTTACCATTTCCCTGCAGGCATTTAAAACAATATTACGTTCTTTCTCATAAAGCATTTTTATTAATTGCCATTCCCTATAAAATATTTTATTGTTCTTACTTTTTAACCAGTATTGTATCTATCCCAGGTTCCTTTATTATAAATTTGATATCTGAAATGATTCTGTATTTCTCCGATTTCGTGATTCCCACTATAATGCAATCCGGATTGTCTGATTTAATATAATTTCCAATCTCCTCCTTTATCCCCGCGGAATCACCTGATCGTACAATTCTTATATCTCCCATACTCCCGGAAAGAATGGCAGGATTATCCATTAAGGTCTTGAACCCATGAGCGGGATTTTTATCGTATTTTCTCAAATCCAGTATTGTTACCTGTGATTTGTGAAGTTTTGCAAGCTGTAGGGCAAAATAAACCGCTGCACGTGTATTAATAGATTCTGAAAGTGGCAATAGGATGCTGCTATAGGGATATTCCTTATCACCTGAGCTAAGTATCGCCAGAGGTATGGAAGAATTCTTCAATACGTAATCCCCTATATTTCCGAAAATTGAGCTTGAAAGCATAGACCTTTTCCTTGTGGAGAGAAATAAAATATCGTAATAATGACCTTTGGTCTCCATAATAATTCCCTCCCTTGCATTGTCAAATGTCTGGATTTTGGGAATTACTTTTATACCTGCCTTTTTTCCTTCGTTATAAGCTGCAGTGACAAGGCTAAGGCGTCCCTGGACATCTATGCTCTCTGTTTTTTCCCTGATTGTGATTGCAGTTATTTCAGAACCATATTCTCGTGCCATATCATAGGATATCTTCAAAACCTTACGGGAATTAGTGCCTTTAAACATTGGAACTATTATGCGGTCGGTTTTCAGGAAGTACGACCTCGAGGATTCAAACATATTGGATTTATGCTTGAAAAGAATATAATAATTACTATTTTCAGTTTTCTGACTTTCATATTGCTGACACACTCTCCTCGGCTATAAGGCATCAGGGGTTCTCACTTTTCCTTAGTGTTCCCATTCATTCCTCCCGGTACGGATGGTTTTGCGAGAATTTATTACTAGATTTCTTATGATCCAGTGGAAGCGTCCCATCTCCCCCTTCTCCGTTAGGCAATCTGACCCTGTAGGGTTTTTCGTTTTTCATCATTGAATATACGTGGCAAAGCAGGCCTCTGGCAACAACTATGTACGCCTCTTTCATCTTTCCCTTTTCTATCTTCCTCTCATATATCTTCAGGAATTCCTAGTTCTTTTGATTAACAAGGAACCTAGCACTTTCATAAACAGAATTTGATAGATAGGAATTGCTTATCCTCGAGATCCTGACATTTGGGGTGCCTTGCCGCTGTATCATTGAAGTTAAAGGGCAGAATCAAAGAACTATGGAATGAGATGGAATGGAACAGGGGGAATCAATTCCTCTGTGAAGAGAAAGTATGGTGAAAGATTAAAATCAAGGAAACCTGAAACACTTGAATGTGGAAGATACCAAAGATTCTGGTAATATGATGACATAAAGGATTATGGTAAAATTCATGCATATGAAGGGATAAGAATGTCATAAATCAGGTTTGATAATTAAAAAAGTCATAATTCGTGACTTTACATCCATTTTCTTTTTATTGACCTAGGAGTACCATTTTTCAATGTTTTCCAAATGCTATGGCGTGGGTGCACTAATCCTTTATCATGCTTTCCATATCCATTGTTTTACCTATGAGATCAGAGATCTCTGATTTGCATTCTATTTTCGATGTTACACTCTTTCCCCTTATTGCATAATTGAG
>JAKBQO010000221.1 GCA_021835185.1 Thermoplasmata archaeon | reverse complement strand
CCGGAACGCTGGGCATCAATATTTTCCTTAATTTTAGATTCCGGATATCCTCTGGATTTCATTCTCCTGATTAACTGTTCCTCATCATCTTCAAGTATTATTACATATTTGCATTCCAGCATATGGGAATAGTGGGATTCAACAACTTCAGAGTTTATATTCTCCCTTCTCAATACATCAACATCCACGGTATTACCATTCAGGGCCCCACACTCAGATGCGATATCATTTAACCCTGTGCACTTGATTCCGTTGGCATTCAACATTTTGCATATTGTTGTTTTGCCGGAGCCCGGGATTCCTGTGATGCATATCATTTATGACACCCCGCTGGTTTGCGGTATATCTGAAAAGTACGGCATCAATTTTAATGGCATGGAAAGGTGACGCCTCGCTATTACGGGCACCTCATAGAATTTTTCCTCCAACTCCCTTGTTATTTCAGTAATTTCTGGATTCTTATAACGTTTTTTGCATACAGGGCATCTGTAATCCATCTGGCCCTTGGACCTGGTTTTAACATGGCACTCCGGGCATACCGGAGGCTCTTTCCTATATAGCCTGGCTTTTTTTATAACGCGAAGTTTCTCAAGTTTTATAGTTCCCTTAGCATATGAACCATAAGCGCTTACAATATCACCGGGTATCACTGACATCAATACTTTCCTGAATTCTTTTGTAGGTTCAAAAGCAGCCAGTTTTATTTCCTCATTCTTATATTTAAAATTTACAAAGCTATGCCCACCTTCTATTGTATAGGGCTCCCCGGATATTACGCCGGTAAGGGAATATGAGCCCATGCTGGAGAGATAATCCGGTTCTGGCATTATGTGGTCATCTGTGCCCTGGTTTGTTTTGTATATAATATAGCCCTGATCATCAATATTATGCCTTTCCTTTATTCTATCATATATTGTTATGAGGTCATTTTTATCGACTCCCCTGACCCCAAATATCACCGGTGTCTTCGGCTTCGGGAAAATTGCAGGGTATCTGTTTTTAATGTCAATATTGTTGAATGTTGAATAAAAACTCTCCGGAATTGAGGAAATATCAATTTTTTCTCCATATGTTATATCCCCATAATTTGGATATCTGTAGTCTAGCAGTTCATATGTATACCTTTTTCCAGGCCATGCAAGGGAAGCAGACGACCCTATTATGCCATGCCCTGTTTTTATTTTCCTGTAAATTGCCCTCCCGGAAAGATAATTTTCTATAAATTCTATACTTATGTCATCCTGAAGGGCTTTTCCGTAAAGTCCAGAATGGAATCTATCATTTGATATTACTATTCCCGGATTAGTTTTATCATCATCTTTTACATAGAAATCTTCTACAATTGATGAGATAAAATCCATCAATTCTTGTTTGTCAGGTTCTCCGGCAACTTTTTCATATGATTTAATAAATTTGCCATTTGCCTTTCCTATAATAGAGGTATTCCCTGAACCTTTTCCGAGATTAATATTAAGTGCTCCATTTCCTCTCGTTTTATACCCTATATTCGGGTTGAGCCTGACGAGTTCCGGGCTTCCTATAATATCGTATTCGCCACGGGAAATTATTTCGTAGATAAGGTAGGTAGTACACATCTTATCCTGGCTGTCTGTGTCATCAATTGCAACATACATTATTTTCCATACCTCCTTTTTCTTGACTGATAGGAATATATTGCCCTTAAAAAATCCAGTTTTTTCAGGTCTGGCCAGTTAACATCGGAAAAGTATAGCTCGGAATAAGCAGACTGCCAGAGGAGGAAGTTAGAAATCCTCTCCTCGCCACTTGTCCTTAAAATAAGGTCAGGGTCTGTTAATGTATTATCATAGAGGTAGTTCCTGAATAGTTTTTCATTGATATCCTCAATTTTTAACTTTTTTGAAACAACATCCGCCGCTATATTCTTTACAGCATCTATAATTTCCTGCCTTCCTCCATAGCCAATAGCAATATTAAACTTAAATTTTTTAAACCCTGCTGTTATTTTTTCAACATCATGGATAGTATTTACAAGGTATTCTGGAAGCCCTTTGAAATCCCCAATAATACGCACCCTTATTTGATTTTTAAATATCCTGTCATCTTTCAGGAGCCCGCGGAGTGAGTCATTGATTAAATCAAATAGAAAATTTACCTCCTCCGGGTCGCGCTTAAAATTTTCACTTGAAAAACCATACACTGTAACTATCCTGATTCCCACTTCCATTGCCCAGTCGAGAACTTCTTCCAGTTTATCCTTGCCTCTTACATGGCCTTCATTAGGAGTGAGCCCTGCTTCCCTGGCATATCTCCTGTTTCCATCAGTAATAATCCCTAGATGAAGTGGGACATCGGCTTTCCTTATCTCTTCCATTAAAGCCTGTTCGTAAACGCCTGAGGCGATATCTCCTATCTTATGGGCTATACTCATCTGTTTATAATGATTATAAAGTATATATTTATATTTTTTTAGGGCCGCGTGATAATTCTATATAATTTTATTTTAATTACGATTAAAAATTTACAGCAATATCAAATTTAGTAAAAAATATCATGTGCTATATGTTTCGCCAAAATATTGTATCAATTATTTATATTAATGATACTAGTCCATACAGCAGCTCATCTTTGATATATCCCTTATGAAAGCCTGTCCACCTATTTTTATAGATTCTGCTACAGTAGGAAATACATGCATAGCATTTATGAGGTTGTCGTAGGTTAACCCATTTTGAATAAGGTATACTCCCTCAATTATAAATTCT
>JAKBQO010000220.1 GCA_021835185.1 Thermoplasmata archaeon | reverse complement strand
ACATTTCCTGGATTTTCAGGTTATTCATCAAGGCATCTATATTCAGGGTTGTAAATGTATTTAATGGTCCTTCAGCCTGATGTGGTACCATTGAAATATTGTTAGCCTCTGCCATTGCTCCTATTTTCAGCAATTCTATGATGCCACCAGTATTTATGAGATCTGGCTGTGCTATGCTAATAGAATTTGACTTAAATAATTGTGTAAAATCATAGGATGTGATCAACCTTTCACCCGCAGCAATTGGAATTTTTAAGAACTTCGACAGCATAACCATGCCCTCTACATCCTCGGTTATAACAGGTTCCTCAAACCATCCATTGTTGGGATATTTTTCAAGTTCCTTACCTATTTTCATTGCTGTAGACCTGTTGAATCTCCCGTGCCCTTCAATCAGCATTTCAGTGTTATCTCCAACAACGCCATGGACAATCTGTATTATTTCCATAGATTTTTGAAATTCGTCATATTCCAGGAATCAGGAACCACTGCCAAATGGGTCAAACTTTAATGCCCTATAGCCTTTATTTATCACTTTCCTGGCTTCTTTACCACAGTATTCAATGTTATTTATGTTAGTATACCAGCCATTTGCATATACCTTTATTTTGTTTCTAACAGGGCCACAGAACAGATTGTAAATTGTAGAGCCAAAATGCTTGCTGATTAAGTCAAAACATGCAGATTCAACACCGCTGATCAATGACATATTTACTATGTCCCTGTTCCTGTTAAAGGATGATGTAAACCATTCATTTACCAATTCCCTTACTTTAAACGGGTCTTTATTTACAATAAATTTTTTAATATCTTTAATATGGTTAACTACGGAAAATTGACCTGAATACACAGTTGCTTCTCCATAGCTATTTTCCCCATTGTCAGTTATGATTTCTATAAAAACCCATTTTTTCCACGTGTTTTTATTATATAAGATTTTAAATCAATAATTTTCATATTTTTATAGTAATAGTTAGAATAAGTATTTTGTGATTGCATCGAAAATTGGTTCATTGCTGTAATGCGTAATTGTTCTCATTCCCTGCTGGTGTTTTCTTAATATTCCATCCTTCGGCAGTCCTGATATTTTACCACCTTTGTTACTATTGAATTGTGATCTATCCAATTAATAACCGATATAATAATAAATAATAGCATTATATTATACAATATGGTTCTCAATAATATTTATATGGTTCCACACGGAGATGAACTTATAGATATACCGGACGAAGATAGCAGGAAATTAAACAACGCCTTGAAAGAACTTTCCCAAAATGACAGCTCAGATGTGCTGGTCATCCTCTCGCCCCACGGCGTAAATCTTTCAAAAAATATCGCTGTTGTGAATACAGAATACTTTAAGGCTGATACACAATTAAAGAATACATATCTTGATTTTAAAGCGCAGAATGAGAGAAAACTTACTGAAGATATCATAAAATCTACCCGGGACACAACAGAAGAGTTAAGATTTATAACATATTCAGGGGATATTTCGGTATTTCCCCTTGATTTTGGTTCAAGCATACCACTTTCTTTCTTCAAGCAGAGAAATATAGTACTTATCGGGCAGTCAAGGATTAATAACAGGGACAAATTAATAAACTTTGGAAAATCACTTTACAATAGTGTTCAGGCATACAATAAGAAAGTAAGCATAATCATAAGTGCAGATCAGGCTCACACACACTCGGATAAGGGGCCATATGGATACTCGCAGAATGCTGAAAAGTATGAATATACCGTAAAACATTGCTTCGAAACAGGATCTTTTGAGGAGTTATATAAAATTGAACAGGAAATTATAGATACAGGAAAACCTGACAGTTTCTGGAATCTTATGGTAATGTATGGAATATTGCAGGCATCCGGAAGGAAAATGCGACTTGATTACCATTATGTTGAAATTTATTTTGGCATGATGCTTGCCCATTCTACTTAGAATTTTTGCAACATGGCATATGCCATGGAAGTATTATATATATTCATAATTAAATATGAATTTACTTTTCGCTATTCAATATACTAAAAATGATATTTATTTAAAGGTGGGTGGAAATATGCTAGCCTGGATCAACATAAATAATTTCAGTCTTCCTCATACTTTGCAACTATCCACCCTCCAAATCCTAAAGCCCATAAAATATCCGGATATACTATGAGCCGCTCCATTCCACCTACCCCTAATCCAAGGTAAATCCCCATAGCATAAAGAACCAGTGCTATCAAAGCTACTGTTCCCAGAATAGCCCAGAAAACTGATATGATATTCTTTAATCTCCATAATATAAATTATGTTGCAATTGAAGCCATAAAAAATACCAGGAGAGAGGAATAAAGATGTATAGCCCCGGTAGTTTCTGGAAATATTCCCACGCCCATAGCTCCGATGCCTGCCAGAATAAGAACAATACGTAAGGGTTTTGAGAACTTTAACAGAAAGACTGCAGAAATTATTATTGCAATTCCCAGTAGAACAATAGATGTATTGAATATATATGCCGTGCTTCCAACTCCGAGGTCGCTGATATAATTATTAGCAACGCTGTAGTGAGGATATAAAGCCTCTGCAATTAGCACCAGTAGAAAAAACTGGGCAGCGCCTGCAAATAACACAAGCCCGGATATTTTCATAGCTGTTTTATCTGAAATTTTCATTTATATTTAACCATAGTAAGTATAAAAATTTACCTATTGTCTATAAAAACGCCTGTTATTCAAATGTGACTGCAATAAGAAGAGAAAATAC
>JAKBQO010000219.1 GCA_021835185.1 Thermoplasmata archaeon | reverse complement strand
TTCAGTTCTTTAACCGGAGCAATTTTTTCGATTTCAAGAAGCACGTCTTCTGTCTGGTAAGCAACCGATTCATACGCCATACGTGCCATTTCATTCCTTCCAGTTGAGTGGCTTAGGCCTATTATAATACCTCTAGCAGAAGGATCCCAGTATGGAGAGCCGAGTCCTGTGAATGCTGGAACTAGATATGAACTCGAATTCCTAGCTTTTAGTGCCATTTCCTCAAATTTGCTGTATGATTTTACATTCAATAGTTTTTTTGTCCAGTCTATGGCTGATCCTGCACTGAATATGCTTCCTTCTATGGCATAGCTTACCTTTTTATTTTCAAGCCCGTAGGCTACTGTCCCAATAAGAGCCCCAGCTTCTGGTATGTCGGATCCAGAATTTGCAAGCATGAAGGAACCTGTACCATATGTGTTTTTAGCCATACCTTTTGATATTGCAGCATGACCGAATAGAGCGGATTGCTGATCTCCGATAATTGAATATACTGGAATTTTTTTTCCGTGAACCAGTGAAATAGTTCCAAATGTGTGCAGAGAGGGGTATACTTCTGGAAGCATGGACTCAGGTATTCTGAATAAATCCATTAGTTCCCGATCCCATTCCAATTTTCTAATATTGAACAGCATTGTTCTGGAGGCATTGGTGTAATCAGTAGCGTATGGTCTGGAACTGTCAAGATTATATAAAATCCATGAATCTACAGTCCCAAATGCCATATCTCCATTTTCAGCTTTTTCTCTTATGCCCTCAACATTGTCTATTATCCATTTTATTTTTCCCGCACTGAAGTATGGGTCAGGCCTGAGCCCAGTTTTTTCACCTATAAGGGTTCTATAGACTGCCATACCCTTCATTATGTTTTCAGTACGCCTGTCCTGCCAGGCTATGGCATTATATGCAGGAATACCGCTGTTTTTGTCCCAGACAATAGTTGTTTCCCGTTGATTGGTAATTCCTGCAGAGTCAATATCTTTTACACTTATCCCTGCATTTTTTATGGCCTCTGAAATTACCTTTTTTACGGAAGAAATTATGAAGTAGGGGT
Organism: Thermoplasmata archaeon; assembly: GCA_021835185.1. Next base: position 1,699 of record JAKBQO010000219.1, on the reverse strand, counting down.
TTTGCTCAACCCACCCTTCCCGCGGATAAAAAGTTTCCATTCTGACAGCCGATTTTCCCATTATCTTCCCATCACTGTTAAAAATCACAGCCTTGCAGTTAGTGGTTCCGGCATCTATTGATAGTATATATTTACCAGACATGTGATTATAATATAAATTCCATATTTTAACTATTATGTAAAATAATATCATCCACAGGATTAAATTCTCCAATTATTTTATAAAAATAAAATTATAATTAATTGCTGTGTTTTTTTTCACTGTCTTCATAAACTGGCGTTATACCCATATTTTCTGTATAGTTTATAACACATATGAATTCGAGATCTCTATTCTCAATGTTTCTGATTTCATGACTGTATTTTGTGTCAATAAAGATAAAATCACCCCTGCCTAGTTCCATATAATCTCCATTAACACTTACACTGCATTTTCCATCAATAATGTAAAGGCTTTCAAAATAGTCATGGTAATGTAGCTGTATGAATCCATCCGGTTTTATAATGAAGCGCCTCATTGCATATGCGCTTTCTTGCCTATCGGTTATTAGCCACTGGATATATGTCCCCCGGGAATTTCCAACCTTGACTTCCTGACTTTCTATACCCTTAATATTGCCTTTATAATATCCCTGCATAAAATCCCATCTGTATATATATTATAAATTATTCGGTTCAACCGGCAATTACGGTCTTTTTGATTAATCAATAAGTCGAGTAAATGCTGAAAATCATAAACATAGGAATACCATGGCAATGGATTTATTTAAAATCTATAAATGCATTTCAATTGCATTCCTAAATAGAATGATCTATATTAATGGTAGCTTTAAATATTTTGATCTATCCTTTAGAATGTATCCATCCCTGTGAGAGAATGCGTGAAAATTATTTATGATAAGTTAAATACAAAAAATTTATCAAAGATAGCTTATTATTTTATTTATGGTGTAATAAATGCCAGGAGTTGTGATAGGCCATTCAATAACTGTGCAGCTGCCACATGGTTACAGGCTGATCAGGCAGTCTGATACCGGCAAAGAATTCGTATCAGAAGATAAAAAAATGCGCGATTACAAACTCTCTTATTTTTATGACTGGAGCCGGGCAGACAATAATATCGTAATTGTGAAAGAATCACATAATGGAGGCATCGACGGTGTAGTAATGTTTCATCTAGATCCCAACATAGAACATCCAGACAGGATAGTTATTGAAATGCTTGCTAGGAATTATGCCAGCCCAGGTAGCTCAGGATCAGGATACGATCTTTTAAGAGTTGTGGAGAATAATGTGGCAAAGAGTTTGGAAGTTAAAAGGATAGACATAGAGGCGGTTAAAAATCTTGAGGGTTATTATAACTCTCTGGGATATGAAAAAACAGGTGAAAATTACTATGATTCATCTTGGAAGGAAATAGTTAACATGACCAAAAGAGTTTAACCAATGGCAAAAATTCTAATGAAAAATTTTCCTGTGGCACTATCCAGGTGGGAAGACCGCTCTCCGGCTTGGAAAAGATGAATATATGTGCGTCATCAACAAAATGATATTTCTGTAATAGTCTCGAGGGATATCATCCAAGCTGCCAATGAACCCAGTGCATCATAACAGTATATAAGATTTTTAGACCGGCACAGAATCTCTATAAATCAGTTAACAAGGATTACTTACATGTAATATTTTTATCATATCCTCT
>JAKBQO010000218.1 GCA_021835185.1 Thermoplasmata archaeon | reverse complement strand
CTCGACCTGTATTGCCTGCCGTATTACAGAGTATGTTCATAATAGCCCTTGGCAACCTTATAGATTCATCTTATGCCCCCATGGCACCATTTATCAAGAATTTTTATGTCCTAACAGCTACACAAGTAGGTCTCGTTACCAGTGTTATATTTATCGGCTCATCGTGTGTGTCCATATTCACGGGCTATTTTGTCGACAGGATAGGTTATAGAAATGCCATGAAATTATCATTTGGAATAATGGCTGCCGGGTCACTGATAGTTTTCAAATCTCCTTACTACATCACATTGCTATTAGGATTCTATCTTATTGGCTTCGGCTATGGGGTCCTGACACCAGCCACAAATAGCCACATTATGGAGGAGTATTCTCCGGAACATCTCACAAGAATGGGTATTAAACAGGCTGGTGTGCCCATGGGTGCCGCAATGGCTTCAATAGCTCTTCCATTCATTGTTCTCAGGGCCGGGGTGCCATATACATACCTTGTTGTGTCTATTTTTGCAATATTCGTGGTGCTCATTTTACCATACAGGAAAAAACATAATTCTTCGAAATTTAATGTCCGGGAATACATATCTGAGATGCTCAAGGCCGGAAAGAGCCGGAACCTTCTCATTATTGGATTCTCGGCATTGTTTCTTTCATGGTCTCAACAGTCCGTCATGACATACGATGTGCTGTATTTCCAGAAAATAAAATTCGGTACCATTATTGCCGAATCTTTCCTTATAACTGTCCTTCTAAGTGCCATATTCGGAAGAATACTGTGGACAAGGCTGGGAAACATAATATTCAGAGAAAATCATATGGCAACATTTTCAATCATCATGTTTTCTACTGCACTGGTTCTTTTGGCATTCCCGCATTTTTCATCCTACATATATTATGCTTACATTTTTTCAGTCCTAATTGGCCTCACAGCAATTTCGTGGAACGGTGTATTTGTTTCCATAATATCAGAAATAGCTCCTCCAGGACGGGTAGGAATGTTCAGTGGAATGGGCATATTGATAATAAGCCTTGGTACTATAATAGGAACACCAATTTCAGGATTAATAATAGACCATTATCATTCATATGACCTGATGTGGACTGTAATGGGATTAACAATTCTGGCTGTTTCCATAATATTATTCTTTATTTCAATGAAGATAAAATTTTCCATGCCTACGGGGAAATAAAATAATATACGGAGAAGGATTTAGCCTGACGGCTTAAGATGGTTCAAAACAATAAATGGTTATGGGAATATATGCTATAGAGAGCAATCTTATTTCCGAATATAATAGATTGGGTAGAATACCTCAAAGGGAAAAAATAATCGAATTTGTGGACGAGATCAGGATAACAGGCATAACGCAGCACCGTGAATTATTTTATTTAGTAAGGCTGAGGGTCGTTTACAACCATTTAAAAAATAAGTTTTTAAAGCCTGACAAGAAAGTGTATCGTATCACCAGATCTGACAAAAAAATTAATAGAAAATGTTTCGAAGGAAATATTAAAGGTATGCTAGCAAAAGCTTTTAATATACTTTAAAGATAACTACACAATATAAGGGAACGTGGTAAAAATAACATATTCAAAAAGAATTCAGGTTTTAGAAATTAAAATCGATGCACCGCTGAAAGATTTTAACTTTGTACAGGTGTCGTTAGGTTATTCTTTAGATGTCAACTCCCCCATTGGAACAAGGGTTCAGGCGCCCATATACAAACATATGTTGCATATATACATACCAAAAGAGCAATGGAAGTCGCAATATAAATTGTGGGACTCTTACGAAGCCGTAATAAATGATGATGGAAGTGTTAAATTAGAAAAAATATCAGAAGGTGATAACAGATGATTAGTGGTTTTGCAAATCTATCTGAAATTATATCTTCCGGTTCAATTAGCGTTTCTCAATCATTTTCTGGAGATGAGGATATAGCCACATATACACCATCTGAATTTGAAATATCGGAAATTACAGTTAACGGGAAAGTCATAAAATTTAAACAGTCATTTATATTTAAAATTTTATATGATGACCTAATATCCGGCAATTTTTATGTGGAAGACAATTTTATTTACATACACGAAAGTGATTCTGATATCAAAAAATTGAAGGATAAAGTAATAGAAGACCTGGAAATACAATGGGAAGATATTGCAATTGCACCAGACGAGGAATTAAACGAGGATGCAAGGGAACTTAAAAAATTTTTATTATCCTTAGTGTGATTTTTTTGACCACAATTAAGACTAAGAAAGTAGAGAAAGGCCTTAATGCTAAGGGATTTAAGTTAGATGTAAAAAATGATCATAAAATTTTTAGGTTTTATATAGGAGAGGAAAAAACTCGGGTATATACGAAAATTAGCCATGGAGAAGTTGAAATTGGGGATCGTCTAATAGGTCTAATGGCAAGGGAACTGGGCATTAATAAAGAGCAATTTATTAAATTAATAGATTGTGGTCTAAGTTATAGTGAGTATATTAAGATATTAATAGACGATAACGTCTTTAAACAATGACTTTCTAATAAGGGTTTAGAAATTTATAATGTCAGAGAAATGTCTATTATTAAATTTTTATCTAATGTAATAAAGAAAAAAATCGGACTTAAGCTGGCATTCGTATAAGAGAGGTTAGGCTGGATATTAGAATGGAGAACTGTTAATAATATTCTTAATAAATTATAACACATTACATTATACGATGTTATTTTTATATTATAAAAACTGGATCAAGAGTATATAAATAAAAATAATTTCAATGCGATTTATCATCAAGATC
>JAKBQO010000217.1 GCA_021835185.1 Thermoplasmata archaeon | reverse complement strand
GATATGAAGCAAATAGGCGGATCTGCACTTACCGATGACATAAAAGTTCCTGAACGGGATATGGAAAACATTGAAAAGGAAATACCGGTCACCTATGTTCCTGCAAGAAATACCATATTTCTGGCACTTGCAGCTGCATACGGGGAAACCATAGAGGCTTCTTCTATCTTTATAGGTGCAAATGCAATAGATTATTCTGGATACCCGGACTGCAGACCTGAATTCTTTAACTCCATGGAGAAAACCCTGAATCTTGGCACTGAATATGGCATAGAAGAGGGGTTCAGGATAAGAGTGCCCTTACAATACCTAACAAAGGCCGATATAGTAAGACTGGGCAGAAAACTTGGAGTTCCTTACCATCTTACATGGTCGTGTTACAATGGAAGGGAAAAGGCATGTGGTAAATGTGATTCCTGCATACTGCGGTTGAAAGGGTTCATGGAAGCAAATGATTTCGACGATATAGCATACGAGACATATCCGGAATTCTATGAAGAATATCTTAAATTGAATGGAAAACTCTAACTTTGCAATGCTTTATTTCAAAAATGAAATGATATATATTTAATTCCGGCAAATTTTATACTGTTTTATATATCCTTATTGCAATTGAAAATATTTAATTAGCAATTAACCATATTTATGCTTATGTTTCCAGTTGAACGAATGAGAAGATACAGATTAAATAGCAATATAAGGCATATCTTCACCGAAACCTCCATAAATCCTGATAAGCTCATAATGCCTGTGTTTGTAGATGAGACAGCAAAAATCAAAACTGCAATAAAATCCATGCCGGATATATACAGGTATTCATTGAAGGAATATGAAAAATATATAGGGCATTTGGAGGATATAGGTGTGAAAAACATCATACTTTTTGGAATTCCTGCACAAAAAGACTCCTCAGGGACAGCATCCTATGACCATAATGGCATAGTACAGAATGCCATTAGATCAGCAAAGGCCAATACAAAATTGAATGTTATAGCCGACTTGTGCCTGTGCGAGTATACGGACACTGGGCACTGTGGAATAATATCCAATGGATATGTGGACAACGATAAAACACTTGATATCTATGGAAAAGAGGCTATAAGCTATGCCGAAGCGGGAGTAGACATCATTGCTCCATCTGGAATGATGGACGGCCAGGTAGGAACCATACGCAAAGCTCTGGACACCAGTGGATACATCAATACAATTATTATGGCATACAGTTCCAAGTTTGCATCCAATCTATATGGCCCTTTTAGGGATGCCGCTGATTCTGCACCACAATTCGGTGACAGAAAGAGCTACCAGATGGATTACAGAAATGGAGACGAGGCCATGGATGAAATAAGCCTTGACATAAAGGAAGGGGCAGATATAATAATGGTAAAACCTGCTTTATTTTACCTTGACGTGATTTACCGTGCAAAGCAACTCTATAAAAAACCCCTGGCAACATATATGGTTAGCGGGGAATACAGCATGATAAAAAATGCGGTATTATCAGGAAGCCTGGCTCCGGATGCCATAAACGAGGCTTTAATTGCACTATTCAGGGCAGGCTCTGATTTAGCGATAACTTATTTTGCGGAGGATTATATAGCAAATCATGGTAGGGCATAACTTTCCATTGGTATATGCTGTATGCTGATGACCCCTGTATTGTGCCATTGTATGCAATCAGATCGATGGTAACATTATCGGGAATTATTTCACCACGTACCGGATAAAGTGTTATATTTGTTGTGGTTCCTGGAATCAATTTATTTCCCGAATAGTTAAACAGCAGCCCGTTATAGCTGGTTTCGTTTATTATACCCCGGAAATATATATTCTCGGATTTTTGGCCCGTATATGCAACACTCACAAATATCTTTTTTACCTTTCCATGAGATAAATCAAGGCTTATAGAATTAACTTTCACATTTTCTTCCGGATGCACCCCGAAATAGGCTCCAACAATAAGGATAGCAATCAGTATGGCAAGAGCATAGGTTGCATAGCGCCTGATAATTTTTCTGTTAATGGAAAGTTTTCTGCCATAATCTATGTCCTCTATGGATATTATGGATATAAGAGGCCAGAAAGCCACATAGGTTATGAGAAGCCTGTAATTAAATAAAAGTATCAATACAGGAAACACAAAGAGATCAAATTTCAAGGTGTCATAATGCCTAATATATAGAACAAAAAATGCCACTAATGAAAGCACCATAATAATTGTGAACAGTTGAGGTGGAATATGAACAAAATTAAGGAATGAAAGCTGGGATGGCCCGAATCCTATTCCTATGAGCTTCATTATTTCTGGTGAAAGTATGTCCTTAAAATAGAGTACTGGAGACCTTATAATGAAATAACCATTGATCAGCATGAATATAAGGAATGCTGATACAGTCCATTTGATGGCTTCAAGAATGCCTTTTTCCCTGTAAATCATGTAAAACATGAAGGGAAAAATCAGTGCAGGAAACTGTTTTGCGGACAGGGACAATCCAAAAAATATCCCAGAGTATGTTGGCTCATTTCTGAAGTAATATGATGCCATCAGGAATACAACCCACACAAGCCCGACCAGTGAAAATGCCGCACTGTAAAGGAATATTACATTGACAAGAAGTGCCAGCATGGCATACAGCCCCATCTTTCTGTCATTAAATTTTCTATATATAATAATAAACGGTATGAAAGCTACGGCAGAAATTATAAGGTTTGCAAATTTTCCCACATAGACATATGGTATGTAAATCAGGAATGCCAGTGAAGGATATCCCAGAATAGTTATGTCTT
>JAKBQO010000216.1 GCA_021835185.1 Thermoplasmata archaeon | reverse complement strand
AGGCTATTGGTATTATCCCAGAATATATAAGTTCAAGCTCCACTACAAAGAAGACTATCATTGTTCCGGTAATCTCCCATATGGGAACTATATGTTTCAATACTACAGTTTTATGCTTCTCATAGTTGCTGAATATGGGAAATATGGCTATGAATTCAGAAAACAGGAACGCAACCATTGCCGCAATGACTATCTTTAAAACCACGCCGTTTGCATCAAGATATGAAAAAGACATTTATCTCGCCCCCGCATTTACACTACCGGCGTCTTTGCCTGTTTCAGGAATATTCAGCTCTCTTTCCGCCTTTCTGAGATCTTCATCCAGATTTGAAAGGTTTAATACCTTTGCATTGAAGTAGAAGGTAAAGGGTATCAGTATCAGGTAGAACAATATGACAACTATTCCTATATACCATACTATTGGAGAGTATGATGCTGCCTGGGCTATTGACATTACACCGTAATGACCTGCTATGATGGGCTGACCTGCGGAATTATAGGGCATTAGTAAAATATAGGGAACCCTGGCCACTTCAGCAGTGTACCAGCCATCTTCCATTGTGAACATTCCAAGGAATCCTAGGGCTATAAATCCATATAGAACCCATTTTATTTTGAATATATCCTTTTTTATTATCTTCAGTATAAGTATTCCCAGCCAGAATAATCCCATCAGCACACCGAATCCTACCATAAGGTCCAGTGTATCATGGACAACTGAAGGTGCCCATACTGATGAGGGATAGGATGACAAGCCGGGGATATATCCAACGTTTCCTTTGGTAAATGGATAAGCGAGAAGCGATTGTACACCTGCAAGTGGAATAAAACCAACGGATTTGCCATTAGAGATGAATCCGAATATGTGCTCTGGTGCTCCAGACATGACGGGGTGCATATTAAGCTCAAGGATTGCATATTTTAATGGTTCAAGGGTAAGCAACGTTGACAGTTCTATGGATCCGCTTATTCCTATGAATATTATATCTATAATTCCTATTACTGAAAGTATTTGCATGGCGTATTTGTCTATTTTCTTTTCATCTTCATTTTTTGATTTCAGATATTTATATGCAAAATATGCCAGAAGTGCCATGGAACCTGCAAAATACATTGCCATGAACATATGGAACAGTTCCGGCCCTGTAGATGGCTCATAGAAAACCTTTAATGGGTTTACTCCTGTGATAACAGTCCCACCACTGCTAATGTATTTCCCGATATTGAATGAGCCTGTAGGCGTATTCATCCATGCGTTGACGTTGGTGATAAGCCAGGCAGAAGCGCCTGTTCCAAATAGAACTCCCCAGCTGACCAGCCAGTGGTTCCACCTGTTTTTGAAGTTATCCCAGAAATAGACATATACCATAAGGGTTACAGATTCTACCAGAAAGGCAAAAACTTCGGCATAGAAACTCATCATGGCTACCGCACCAACAAGTTTCATAAAACCTGGCCAGAAAAGCATCAGTTCAACTGCCATAAATACGCCCGAGGCAGTTCCAATGGCAAAATTGATCACGAGTGCTATGCTCAGCTTATGTGCTAGGGCTTCATAATATTTATTTTTCTTTTTCAGTGCTATATACTCTGATATAGTTATCAAAAGTGCCATTGCCAGTGTGATGGCAACTATCAAAATATGTGCAGAGATTGTATAAGCAAACATTGCACTATCCCAAACTGGATATGATATTCCCATTATTATCAATAAAATATTTAACATTAATATTTAATTGCACCACTTAACATATAAAGTATTTTTATGTGCATATGTGGCAAATATTTAAAGCAGTTTGTAATTGTCATATGTTGGGTAAAATAAACAGGGGAATAGAGGTATGGATTATATTCAAACGGACGGATTGTGAGGTTACAAATTATACATTTGATAATTTTAAGGGAACAACCGTAGAAAGATTGAAAATTGATGGAACCACCACAACTCACAGGATAACCTTTAATTCAATTGAAGATACTGATAGGGGCCTTCAGGACATTAAAAATATTGCCAACGATACTTTGAAAACGGGGAATAAAACAATATGGGCTAAGGCTTCATGTTGCAGTGTATGTTCCATTATAGGTTCTTCATATTCTGTAATATTAAGCAGCAAGGCATTGAACCACACAACTCTGAGCTACCGGTTGCTGTTTCCAAATTATTCCAAATTAATGGAACTTAAGCATAGCCTGGAAGAGAACAACATTGAATATTCTATTTCAGATATATCATTTAAGGAGACTCCAGAGCTGACTCAGAGGGAAACAGAAATTATTGTAAAATTATATGAAAATGGATATTTTGACCCAGACAGGAAGCTTACAATGACACAGATAGCAGAACAGCTAGATATTTCACCTGCGGCATTGTCTGAAATACTAAGAAAAACTCTCAGGAAAATGGTCAAAGACTATATAGAAAATAAATTATAGGGAAAAAATTTTATTGAAATGTGCCATCATACACTATGGCTGCAATTAAATTTGTATTTCATGGCACTGTACAGGGAATAGGCTTCAGAGCTCATATAAAAAAGAAAGCGCTGGATTTGGGAGTCAGTGGCTGGGTAAAAAATATGCCTGATGGATCAGTTTCGGCTGTATTCTCTGGAGATCGGGAAATGATTTCCATTCTTGAGGGATATTGCAGAAAAATACCGTCTGCGGAGATATCATCTGTTGAATCAGAGTCCATCGAGGATTCTGATTTTAATGGTTTTGAAATAATACGTGATTAATGTTTATCACACTATGCGGTATTTATATCCCAGTTTATCAAGATTTGCCAGCAATTCGTCTATTCT
>JAKBQO010000215.1 GCA_021835185.1 Thermoplasmata archaeon | reverse complement strand
ACTATCGTGCTTGCAGCATATGCCGAGGTTATATCATGGGGATATGGAAATATTTCAACATTCGGTACCGGTGCGGGAATTGGCGCTTATCCTGTGCTTTCCATATACAAGAGTGAATTCTACGGTATGGGTTTGATTCCATTTGCAGTGCTTCTTATAATAGTCATAAACTCCTTTTTTACTGCAACAGTATCACTGGGAACAAACGCATCAAGGGTAATATTTTCACTTTCAAGAGAGGGAGTTATTCCAGAAAAGCTGTCAAGGACAAATACAAGAGGAGTCCCTGTATACGCCATACTGTTTATTACAATAGTATCACTGGCAATAGTCCTTGCAACCGGTATTTCCTTTGAATTGCTATATCCGGGAAAAATAATAGACGCTTTGCTTTATTCCTCCGTATTCCTACTGGTTCTCGAGTCGCCAATCTCTTACATAGTTCATATACTTACCAATACATCACTGCATTTATATCTTAAAAAGAATGGCATGAAAACACATATATTCAGGCACATCGTCATACCGGGAATATCAAGCATAACGCTCATTGGTGCAATAATTGCCGCCGTATATTTTGACCTGAGCGCCCCCTATATCTACGGTGTTTATGGTGCCCTTGTCTGGGTAATTGTAATTGTTGTTACCGTGGCAGTAATGTTCACAAAATACAGAAAAAATCTTGACAACATTGGAGATTTTACATTATAACTCCATTATTTTATCTATTTCTTCCAGTGATCTTTTGCGTATAGTTTTTATATCCTCAACTTTTTTTGTTTTTCCATCGTCCAGATATAGTATCAATAAATTCTCCATTCTGCCACCACAGGTACATACAGGCACTTCATTTGAATATGAAACGATTACCTCATTGCATTCTCTGCAGCGGTAAACATTTTTGATCCCGGAGAATTTACCACGCTTTGTTATATCATTTCCATCTATATTTACTATGTCCATTCCAAAATCCACGGGTTTCGCCGATGATATTGATGTCCCAATCCCGAATGATTTTACTCCGGCATGAATCAGTTCAGGTATATCCTCCAGTTTAATTCCTCCAGACACCATGATCTTTATGTTTTTATGCCCTCTTATATCCAGCTCCCATCGAATTTCTCTGATTAAATTGGGAAAATTGCCGCGCCGGGATGATGGGGTATCAAGCCTTATAAAATCGATATCCGGGAATTCCTCCGCAGCCTTCAGTGCCGCAAATTTCTCATCCATATAGGTATCTATAAGGAATACCCTGAAGTTAGAATTCTCGTACTGGGCTTTCCAGGCTTCATGGTCACCAAGTATAAGTGAAAGTGCATGTGGCATTGTTCCTGAGGGTTCTATGCCAAGGGTTTCTGAACTGAATATTCCTGATACCCCAGCAGCTCCGCCAATGTATGAAGACCTGTCTATCATGGCAGATATTGCTGGATGCATCCTTCTTATTCCAAATGATATAAACGGAATGTCCCCAAGGGTTTTCTTTATGAGCGATGAATATGATGATATCCCAGATGCCTGGCAGAGAAATCCCAGTAATGGAGTTTCGAGTTCGGCAAAATCAAGATATTTTCCGGATATCCTTAAAAAGGGAACAGGAACACCATACCTGTCCCTGGGCCTGATTACTGTACCCTCAGGAATTGCCTGAACATTCACATTATGGGATTCAAGCAATGTTATAACATCATTGAGCCCTGTAAAATTAATGTAATCGTATGCAGATGACTGTGTAGTCACCTCCATGGTCACATATGGATTTTTTGACAGCTGCTTAAGATATTTAATAGTTTTTTCAAAATACACGTCAGTTACTATGCCACTCATTATGTCTGAATCATTTGCCATGATGAATTTATTCATTTTAAACCCTCCAATAAAACCCTACACAGAAGCGTGGGGAGGAATTGTCTGGTGAACCTCAATTCCCTGCCGCATTTTACCAGTTTTATCTTCTTTGTGTTCATATCCATTTTCTTTTCCACTCCTTTTATAAGGATTGATTTCCCAGATGCGTATGTATCTCTCCGATCTAAATTCTGCCTTTCTTTCATGTTTTTCAAAGCCCCATAATCAATTCCTGCCCTATTCCTCACTGGACAAATCCCTCAGGGAGGGTGGCTGATTTATAATACCTCTTTCAATAGTTCTTCTGATTTTACAGGCATATAACCATAATTTATTTTAATGTTATTTAGGGAAGATATCTGCCGGGACTGATCAATGCATGCACAGAGGTCGGAGACAACTTTTACATTATAATATCTGTAAAATGCCCCGGCACAGGTATGTTCAACACATATGTCGGTGCTTATCCCGAAAATATAAATATTTTCTATTTCCAGTGCCCGGAGAAGTGAGTCGAGATCCGTCCCAAAAAATGCATCGTAGTGCCTTTTCTTTAATATATAGTCTGGAAATTCAGATAATGATTTTACTATTTCTGAACCTTCAGTTCCATCAACTGCGTGTTCACCCCAGACACGGAATTCAGGGTCATTAACCATGTGCGCATCCCTTGCAAATATTATAGGCAGATGTCCCTTTATCTTTTTTAGTGTGTTTTCTGCTATTTTTACTGCATCTATTGCATTCTGGTTTCCAAATTTACCTGTGACAAAATCGTTTATCATGTCAACCACAAGAATGCAGCTTTTATTTTCCACAGCCATAGGATGTTATACTTAATATGTATTAATTTTTTATCCACCAGATTGTCTTATCACCGTTATCCTCTATGTAGATGTTTTGTTCCTCAAGTTTTTTCCTAATATAGTCAGAAAGGGCATAATTCTTCTCAGATCTTGCACGGTTTCTT
>JAKBQO010000214.1 GCA_021835185.1 Thermoplasmata archaeon | reverse complement strand
GAATACCGGGCTTCCACAGTACAGCATCAATGCTGCCCCTATGATAAGGATGATGCGGGTTCCTAAAGAATCTGTAGCTAAAAAGGCGGATACAGATAAAGGGCTGTACAGATAATAAAATATTCGGACAAATAGATTTAAATCTCTTCCGGCAATTCTGTATCATGGATGAGACCGATTATAAAATTATTGACTTTTTGAGGGAAGATTCACGTGAAACAAATATGGAAATAGCCAGGAAGCTTAATGTTTCAGAAGGCACAATTAGAAAGCGGATAATGAATCTTGTAAATAGTGGCATTATCAGGAAATTTACCATAGAAACTTCCTTATCAATTGAAGGCATTGTATTGATAGAACTTGATTCCAGGCAAGCGTCAAACACATTAAAAACTTTAAAAAGCCTCTACAGTGACATATACGAATTCTCCGGAAGCATTGACGTTGCTGTGAGAATATCAAAAAACACCATAGAAGAGCTTAATATGGAGGTGGACAAAATCAGGGACTTAAAAGGCGTGGTAAATACAGATACCATGGTACGGCTTAAATGAATATGTAGCCTGTAGTAATTATATTAGGTCAGAAGAATAATTATTTTTCATGCCAATTGCAAGGATAATCAGGACAATTAATGTTGTTTGCACAACAGGATATAATTGCCATAGTTTGTAACGATATTATTATATATTTATAATAAATCAACAATTGGGTAATTTACATGTCTGAAGAAAACATAATCTTTGTGGGGAAAAAACCAACTATGAACTATGTACTGGCTATAGTGACACAATTCAACAACTCTGATATGCCTAGAATTGTGATTAAAGCAAGGGGGAAAGCTATAAGCAAGGCAGTAGATATAGCCGAAATTACGAAACATAAATTTATACAGACTGCGAAATACGAGAGTATAAAGCTTGATACAGAAACCCTTGAGGGAGAAAACGGGCCATCTAATGTTTCATCAATTGAAATAATCCTGGCAAAATAAAGTTTTATACCTTCAATTTAGAAAAATTTCTACAAAACCTTAAATCATAATTTTCAATACATAAAATATCTCTGGTGTTTCAATGAAAAATTTCTATGAGTGGCAATATGGTTTACGGGACAAAATAAATGAGGTTAACTCAAGGCTTCTACAGGCTATTAAAACTGACCAACCATATCTTTTTGAAATGTCCAAGTATACCATAGACGCAGGTGGAAAACGTTTCAGGCCACTGCTTACCATATTATCCTATGAAATTTCATGCAACGAACCCTATGACAGTATACTTGACCTTGCTTCAGGCTATGAGCTTATACATACAGCAAGCCTCATACACGACGACATTATAGATAAATCGAAATACAGGAGAGGGCGCGAAACACTGGCATCCAGGTATGGCATAGACAATGCCATTGTGGTTGGCGATTACCTTTTTGCCAAGGCATATGAACTGGGGTCGAGATACGGAAAAGTTGTCTCAAAGGTTATGGCCGATGGTTCATCGCATCTTGCGGAAGGCCAGATAATTGAAGCATTGAATATTGGCAATCTGTCTCTGGATATAGAGACGTATAACAAAATTATAATGAACAAAACTGCTTATTTCTTTTCAGCATGTGCTGAAGGTGCCACAATAGCGGCTATGGCACCAGACAATGTAAGGGACAAGCTCAGCAAATTTGCTTACAATATGGGGATGGCCTTTCAGATAACAGATGATATACTTGATATTGTTGGAAATGAAAAGGAAATGGGGAAGCCTACAATGGTTGATCTTAACCATGATGTGATAACACTTCCCATAATACACGCATTATCTCATGTTACCGGTGAGAATAAGCGTACACTGGTTAACATACTAACAGGAAAATACACAGACAGTGATTATAAATCCAAGTTCCGTGATATACTTTTTAAATCCGGTTCTCTGGAGTACACATTTAAAATTGCAAAGGACTACATATTAAAATCCGTTGAAAACCTGAATGGCATCGGGAGATCGGATGACCTGGGCCTTCTAATGGATCTGGCGCTTATAGTAGTTGATAGAATTAATGAATCAGGAGTGATATGAATGGCAAGAGTATTATTATATACAGGCAAAGGAGGAGTTGGAAAAACAACTGTGGCGGCTTCCACCGCATCCATGCTGGCTAAGCAGAATAAGAAAACAATAGTGATGTCCACCGATCCTGCACATAGCCTCGGGGACTCCCTCCAGGCTGAAATTAAATCATCTCCGACAGAGATATCCAAAAATTTATTTGCCCAGGAAGTTAACATCAACGATGCGATACAATCCCACTGGAGTGATTTGCGTGAATATTTAACTGCCCTGTTCCAGTATCAGGGACTTGACCCCATATCTGCAGATGAAATAGCAATACTCCCTGGATTTGAGGAGGCCACATACCTGCTTTACATAAACGATTATATTAAAAATAACTCATATGATGTTATTGTGGTTGATAGCGCACCAACAGGCGAGGCGCTCAGGATGCTTTCGTTTCCAGAGGTAATGCGCTGGTACATGGAGAAAGTATTCCCCATTAGCAGGACTGCAGCAAAGATAGCAAGGCCATTGATGAGGCCATTTTCTGGCATACCCATGCCAAATGATAAGGTATTTAAAAGTGCGGAAACACTTTACGATGATCTTGGAGATATCCACACAATACTTGAGAACCCGGATATAACATCCATACGGCTTGTAACAAACGCAGACCAGATGTCTTTTAATGAAACAAAGAGGGCATTTACCTATCTCCTTTTATATGGATATCCTGTGGATGCTGTGATAGCCAATAAAATATATACGGAAGACACCGGTG